>JBGSTM010000269.1:0-29395 GCA_041736495.1 Akkermansiaceae bacterium | reverse complement strand
GGGTGGTTTCGCTGGAAGCGCTGGCGTCGTCATTGATAGGCTCCCTGTCGCGGAACTGGCTCGAAGCAACGGCGGAATTCCATCGGCGCGGGTTCATCGAGAGTGGCACGTTCGCCACGATCCAGCGATTGCAGGCTTTCGGGGAGTTGATCGGAAACACGGACATGCATGCATCTCGGCAATCTCGCGTTTTTCCTCGATGACACGCTGCCATTCCGGGTCACCCCCGCCTACGACATGCTGCCGATGCTGTGGGCACCGGGCAGCCAGGGAGAACTGATCGAACGCCAATTCGCGCCAGCTCCACCACTGCCCGCCATGACAGAGCCGTGGCGGGAAGCCGCTGAATGGGCGGAGGATTTCTGGAACCGCGTGTCGGAGGACGTCCGTCTATCGCCGGAGGTCGCGCGGATCGCGGGTGATTCCCGGGCGGTGCTTGTGCGTTTGCGGAAGCATGTCGGGTAAGAATTCGGTTAGTTCTCATCCCTCCCGAGCCGGTTCATTTCCTGTGGGTCGATGCCTTGTTCAGCTAGAAATGCCATTGTGTTTTCGGAATCCCAGTAAGTGCAGGCTTTCCACACCAAGCGCTTCCGTTCGTTGGATTCCGGCATGAACTTGGCGAACCACCTGGCGTATTCCTCGCCGTCTCGTTCGTTGATTTCGATGTCGTTCAAGCGATCGAAGATGAGGAACTTTTCAGAATCGGTCATCCCCAGGCTGTCAGCCCATCTGCGGATTTCCGCGGGCGATTCCCGAGCGTTCCTGAACCTTCCAAACAGTGATGCCAAGCCGGCTCTCATCGATTCATGCTGCGATGGGTAGCGGTCGCGGAGTGCTTGAAAAAGCGCGGTGCGCTCATCGTCGGATTCCATCTGAAAGGCGAGTGATTCCAAGAAATACTGACTTTTCATCTCGGGCAGTCGATCAATCGTTTCCAGAACCAACCCGGGATCCTGACAGGCGACCTTTGCGAGAAGCGTTAGCACGCGATCATCACCCCACGGTTCGGCGGAATCTCCAGCAACCTTGAGCAGTCCGTCCAGCGCCCTTTGCGGATCACTGTCACCAAGGCGCGTCAGGATGTAATCCAGCCAATTCCCCGTTCCGTAGTCCCTGAAAACCTTCGGGTCCATTTCCTTCCCGGCATCGGTGACATAGTCGAGGGCATACCCGGGATCCTGATCCGCCAAAGCAATGATACACAGCGTGATCTGCTCGTATTTGGCGGCGGAAATCCTCGTTAGAGCCGGATCCTTTGACTGGGAAATCATGGTGATGAGTCCCTCAAGTCCGGATCGGTCCAATTGCAGGACTGCCTTCAGGGCATTCTTGTTGCGGTCGGTCATTGACGCCAATGGGCCCGTCGTCGTTGATGTCCTCTCTGCCAGGCACTCGATCACGGTTTGGAATACTTCCTTGGCGACAGCGTTATTGGACGTCCTTTGGTATTTCGACCGATAGACGGGGGCGCGATCGGTTGATTCGCGCTCGTAGGCTTTCGAGCGGCTTGCCGCTTTGGATGATGGAATCTGTTGTTTGAGATTTTCAAGCCGCGCCCCCTGGAGATTTCCGAGGACGAGCGCGATGATCAGGATGGCGAGACAGGTGAGTGAGGTCTTCATTCCGTTGCGGGTGATTTGATCCGGTCAATGATTTCAGCGACCCGGTCCGGATCGGAGAGCATGCCAGCAAGAGTTTTCACCTTTTCCGGATCAAAGCGGGATCCAACAGTATCCAAAAGGGCGACAATCGCATCGTCGTTCAGGCCAAGGCTCTGATAGTTCAGCATGGCTTCGTAGATCGGTCCGGCTGTGTTGGACCAGGAGCGAGCCGTTTTCCCCAAGCTTTCTCCCACAAGTCGGTCCATGTTTTCCGGAGACCGGGTTGCCAGCCAATCCTTGTATTTCGAGATCGCCTTTGGCATGCCGCCGGGTGAATTGGAGGCAAGCGAAAAATGACTGGCTCCTGTTTGCAGGATGATTGCTTCGGTTTCTGCCGGTGAGAATTCATATTTGCCGAGAAGGATGTCGGCATTGCCGAAACGCCCGGCGTGATAGTCGAACTCAATTCGGTTAAGTTTGGCGATCGCCTCATTGGCATCCATTTCCGGAAGAAGCTCGCGGGCCACTTGGATGAACCCTACCGGATCTTTTCGCAGGGAGGGTTCGACCGAATTGACGATCTGATCAAACATGTTGATCAGATTTTGCGAAGGCAGAGGTCGGAGAATCTCCGCTGCTTCGGTCGGATTGGTGAATACCAGTCCATAAGAAACGGCGACCCGGGCTTCGTTTTCCAATTGTTCTTTAGACGTTCCCCGCATTTCCGGGAGGGAGCGGATCTGATCAAGATGCCCGTGGAACCAGGCGAGCCCCTTTGTCCCGTCCTTCTCGGACAAGCTCCTGAGAAAATGCTGCAGCGTGGTCCGCGTTTGCAGGATCGCGATGATCATTTCGAGCGGCAGCTGATCCATCAGGGCATCGAGCGCGGCTTGCGGATTCCGGTATCGACCGGTCTCCATATCGAGATGTGCCAGAGCATCCAACGCCGATCCGATGACGACGCTTCGATCGTTGATGGGCACTGAACTCACCGCGGTCTCCTTGATGAGCGAGATCCGCGCCTCGTCGTCGAGCTCTTCGATGTATTCGACCGCCCCCCGATAGCGGGGCACGTCACGATCCTGGACCTTCAGATCACGAGCCAGCCGTTCGGGCATGCTGAGGCTCGTCGAGGTGGTTCTTCGGGAGGACGTGAGGACGAGTTGTGGGGAATCAGCCGTGTTCTTGAGTTTTGCTTCAAGACTGCTGATGGATGCCTGCTGCCGGGCAAGCGGGATGCCGCAAAGGAGAACAGTGGTGCCGATGGCGATGCAGGTGGATTTTTTCACGACAATGGCGCTGGTGGTGGTTGTTCCGACGGACGAAAACGTGCCGAGCGCAGGGATCAACAGGACCGGCGCGGCCTTGGCCATTTCAGCCGTTAGGCCGGCGGTTAGGATGCCGAGGGAGAGGGTGACTCCGCGCTTGCCGAGGATGCGCTGGAGCGTTTCCAAGGCGCGGCGGGATTGTTTCTGCACCGCAGCGGCGGATTTCCCGACGCGACGGGCGATTTCCGGGAAGGTCAGTTCATTGACGAAATGGAGAAGCAGCACGTGGCGGTCGGCCTCGGGTAGGGTGTCGATGGCGGCATCCAGATGGGGCAGGGTGTCTTGCCAGGCGGAATCGCCGGAGTGGTGTGAATCGTTAGGCGTGCGCATGAGGGCCTCTTTCTTGCGATGGTGGCGGGACTCGGACCGGTGGGCGGATTTCGCCTCCAGAATCGTCGTGCGGTGCAGCCACGATGGTAAGGGTGCGTTGCTGCGGGCGACTTGGGATGCCTTTTTCGCCAGGACGCCAAGCACCAGCTGCGCCACGTCTTCGGCCAGCGTCCGGTCGTTCAGGCATCGCAGCGCGGTGTGGAAAATCAGTCCGGAGTAACGCTCGGCGAGACGACGGAACGCATGCTCGTCTCCGGATTTCACGAAATTATCCAGGAGCTCCTCGTCTGACGGCATCTGCGGCATTTCTACCCCATTACTGCCACTTTTCCGGAGGAGCGGACAATTTTTTGGGGGAATTTGGGAAAACCCTGTTTCCGTCGGGTGATGCAGTGAAAATCACCATCGAAATCCCGGAGCGACGACTCAATACCCCACCACTAAAAGTCCGGGGATGCGGCTGAAATGGGTGGAGTTGGTGGTGACAAGCGGCATGGCGTGCGCAAGGGCTGCGGCTGCGATCCAGTGGTCGTTGGCACCGATGAGCTGGTTTTTCCCGCGCAGATGGCGGGTGGTGATGGCGTAGTGATGGGCGGTGGATTGGTCCATCGGCAAAATTTCAAAACGGGCCAGCATGGCGGCGCAGGCCGGGTGATGGATGTCTCCGAAACCCTCGGCGAACTCACCTGCCACGGTCCACGAAAGACAGGGGCGGGCGGAGGCATGCAGTTGCAGAAACTGGTGAGTCTTGCCTCGGCCGCGCCGCATTTCCCTTTCGAGGTCGATCAGGAAGCAGGTATCAAACAGGTAGCTGATCATGACCAAGGATCATCAGGTGGGAGATCCTGCTGCTGGGCAAAGTCCAAGCGGTTGATCACTTCCTCATCCGCCACTGGCATTCCTTGCAAGGCGGACAGCAAGCTGCTGCAAGTCTTGGTTTCCTGATCCCAATGTGCGCGCCGGATTACTTGGGAAAACGAATCACGGGGCCCGAGCCGAGCCGCACTCAGCTTCTCATAAGCAATCAGGTCGATGGAAATGGTCTTCGTGGCCATGCATGGAGCATACACAGAGAAGAAGTTGAGTCAAATTCCGAGTTTGCTCATCCATGGGGTGCGGGATGCCTTCGGGTGTTCCGCAAACTCCAGAGGTCCCTGTTACTTTTCTGATTCCGATTTCGTGCCGGCAGAAACATGCTGCCTCCGAAGGTGCGTCATGGCACGGAGGACGGCATCGAGTGTGGCATCCAAATGTTTTCCGAGGTCTTCAGCAAGAAAACGGAGAACATGGCAGCCGCTTTCCTGAAGCAGCGCGTCCTTGCGCCGGTCCCGGCGATAGGCCGCCGGGTCGGCGAGGTGTTGCGGGCCGTCGATTTCGATGGCGAGCTTGAGATCGGCGCAGAACAGGTCGATTTCCATCTCGCTCCAGCCGTCGAAGGGGATCGGGAGTTTCGCATTGAGCCGGAACAGACCGGTGGTTTCTGGTAGGGATTCGAGGCGGTGGAAAATGAAGGCTTCGCTGGCGCTCCGTGCCCGTTCGTGGTCGTTGTTAGCGCGGGTAGCGGTGACGAACAAGTTTCCGAGCGGAACATCGACGCCGTCGCGGATCAATCGGCGGACGCTGGCGGCGTAGTCCTTTTTCCACTCTGGGTCGATGGGCAAAGGAACCTCGATCGGCCAGCCGGGTAATGCGCTGGCAGGTAACAGAATGGTGTAGCCGACCGCTTCATAACCGGCGCAACGCTTGTCGAACATCCGGGAGAGCATCGGGATGTCGAGATCGGCGTAGTCGTGGACTCTTACCTCACACTTGCCGTCATGGAGTCGATGGAGCCGTCCGGCGTATTGGGCGATGATGCCGCGCCAGGAGACGGGCATGGTGAGGAAAAGGGTGTCTAGCCGCGAGTCGTCGAAGCCCTCGCCGACAAACTTGCCGGTCGCGATGACCACCCGTGTTTCGCTTTCCGGGATGGCGGCGAGTTGGGTGATCGCCTCGCGCAGGTTTTTTTTGCCCATGCCGCCTTGGAGAATGATCAGGTGCGGGGCGTGCGGACGGATCAGATCCGCCAGAGTGGCGACGTGTTCGGTGCGTTCGGTGAGAACCAGAGGCGAGCGGCCTTCGCGCATGGCGGAGACCACATCGTCCCGGACCATGGCATTGCGTCGCTCCGAGCGGATGATTTCCTCACAGAGATTTTGGTATTCCAAGCGGCGATCAGGATTGGGATCGGCCATCGAGCGGAGACCGGTGGGTCGGACAATGACATGATGGGTGAATGGCCGGGCGTCCGCCTGTTGTTTGGCATCCACGCGGTGGCGGATGGGGCCGCACTGCATGAAGATGATCGGATGATGGCCGTCCTTCCTCGCCACGGTGGCGGAAAGCCCGAGCACGAAGCGGGCCTTGGCGCGGCGGGCGACGAGTTCGAAACTATGGGCGGATAGATGGTGGCATTCGTCGATGACCAGATGGCCGTAGTCCGCCACGCGGTCATCGACGACGCCCTTGCGGACGAGGCTTTGAATCAGGGCAACATCGATTCCGCCAGTGAGTTTTTTGTGTCCGCCGCCGAGCCGGCCGATGGACTTGGCGGGTAGACCGAGAAATGAAGAGAGACGTTCGATCCATTGTTCGAGCAATTGCTGGCGGTGGACCAGAATTAGCGTGTTTACGCCGCGGGCGGCGACGAGGTGGGCGGCAAGCACGGTTTTTCCGAAGGCGGTGGTGGCGGATAGCACGCCGGTGTCGTGCGCGAGCATTGCGGCGGCGGCGGTCTCCTGTTCCAGGCGGAGGGTGCCGGTGAAATGGAGATCCAGCGGAGTTCCGGCCATACGTTGATCGCGGATCACCGGTTTGATTTTCAGCTCTGCAAAGAGCGTGAGGATTTCCTCCAGGCAGCCCCTTGGCAGCCCGATGTGTGCGGGTAAATCTTCTCCGCAGGCGATGATACGGGGTTTCTCGTAGGTCGGCAGCCGCATGGCCTGGGCGCGGTAGAACTCAGGGTTCTGGAATGCGGCGAGGCGCAGCAGGCGGTTGCGCAATGTGGATGGGAGAATGTCTTTAGCCAGATAGATCCGATCACCGAGCACCACTTCGATTTCCTTGGGCAAAGGGCCACTGATAGGCGTGTCTCGATGCCGGCGGGAAGGCGGGGAGTTCCATGGCTCCGGCTCGTCATCGGGTGATAGAGCGAAGCGCACGCCGACCAGGCGGCCACGGCTTTCCGCGTCTTGGACGATGGTTTCGATATGTTCCCGGGACAAACGCTTGATCGAAGAAAGGAAGGCCCAGGGATCCGGCCAAGGCGTGAAGTTCTCATCGATGAACAGACTGTGGCCCTTTTCGCGAGGGCATTTCTGCATCGGGAGGGCGATGAGGTTTCCAAAGCCACCCTGGGGCAGCGTGTCTTGATTGGGAAACAGCCGGTCGTATGACGCGAATCCGAGTTCGGGTCGCCCCTCCATGGTTTCCGTCAGGATGAACGAGCCGAGCTTGCGCGCCAGCGTCGCGGGAACCGCCTCGGTGAAAAACAGCCAGACATGCCCGCCATTGCCGGAGCGCGAGCGTTCGAGGGCGGCGGGAATTTGCAGGGAACGGCAGGTTTCCATCACCGCGAGCACGTCCTCATGCCATGATTCCTTGTCGAAATCCATGGCGAGAAAATAACAGGTCTCGTCCGCCAGCATCGGATAGACCCCGGCGATGAAGTCCTGCCCGCTCTTGTCCTTGCCCAATAGATGCCAGCGGATGACCTCGTCGGTCACGGGCAGGAACGCGCGGTGCGGGCAGTCCCCGCATTTGATCCGGGGTTTCTCACAGATGCCGCGCACCCATTCATTACCGCAGGCCGGGGCGTATCCGGCGAGGCCGGTTTTTTTGCTTTCGAAGCGACGCGGATAGACATCCTCGCGGCCTTTGAAGAGTGAACGGAATAGAGCGATTTTTTCCGCAACCGGGCTGCGGTTATGAATGCCGACAAGATCAGCCCTCGTAATATGGCCGTTGGCTTCACCGCTCATGTCGAAACCGTGGCATTGCGGTTTGTGGATGTCGAGAAATGGGGGAATTCAATCAAACACCACGCGGAACCCCTGATTCGGCAGGGATGCGGTTTTGATCATGCTGCCGATGTCGAGCAGGTTGTGGAAATCGCAGCTATGGCTGGAGCACCACCACGAACCGCCGCGGCCGCAGATGCGGCGGGTGGCTTCGGTGGTGGTCATCCACGGTGGGTGGCCTTCGCAGTATTCGAAGACGTTGCCGATGACGTCGTAGAGCCCCAAGGTGTTAGGCGGATAGCTGCGGACCGGGGAGGTGAGGAGGAAGCCGTCTTCCCGCGTGTTCTTGCGGTGGTCGGTGCCGTTCCAGGTGTTGGCTTTTTTCGGCTCGAACTTCGCGCCCCACGGGTAGGTGGTTTTCGCTCCGGCGCGGGCGGCGGTTTCCCACTCGTCGAGGGTCGGCAGGCGACCGCCGACCCATTTGCAGTAGGCGCGGGCGTCCTCGCCGCAGATCTGGGTGACCGGGTGTTGGGGGAGTTTGTTAGCCGCCGGTCCGTTGGGGCCGAAGGGATGTTTCCAGTTCGCGCCGTCCATGTGTTTCCATTCCCACTCGGCGCTGCCTTCGCCCCCGACGAGGCTCCAACCATTGCGCTCGGCCTGGGTCTTGTAGCCGGTCGCCGCGACGAAAGCAGCGAACTGGGCGTTGGTGGTTTCCGCGTCGGAAATGAGGAATCCCGGTGTCTTGAAATGCTGTGGCGCGTTCAGTTGGTGGCCGGCTTCTCCTAGTGGATAGGTTCCGGCCGGGACGCGGACGAGCTTGTGGTCGTGCCGGATTTCCGCGCCGATAGCAGCTGTGGCTAGCAGAAAGTAGAGGGAGGACCGGATCATGGGGAGAACAGGCAGGAATGCCTGGGTCACGGGTGGGCGGCAATCCATCTCGTGGCGGCGGCGCGGACCTCGTCGCGGGATTCGCGGGAGTAGGGGATGGATACGAAGTCATGCTCGCGGCGAAGAATGTGGGTGACCGGATCGAGCTCGAAGCCGAGGCCGTATTTCTCCTCGAGCGGGGGATCGCCGGGTTTGTATTTCGGATAGCCAGCGGCGATTTTCTTGAGGCCCCTGACGTAGGCGGTTTCCAGCGAGGATTTCAGATAGGGACCGTAGGATTTTTCGCGCATCAGCACGGCCATCAGCATGACGAGATCGCGCTGGGCGACGCGGGCCTGGAAGAGGTTGGAGTTCCGGTCGCGTTGTGCATCGGTTTGGCTTTCCGGGTTTTTGGTGAAGAAGGCGACACTCCAGCCGGCGACGACCGGTGCCGGGAATTTTGAATCACTCTTGGCTCGGGCAATTCCCTTCACCAGCTTTTCTTCGACGACGAGAAGCTCCGGCAGCGTCTCGATGGCTTTGAGCTGCCGGATCAAGCCAAGCAGCAGGGGGTTGAGCGACTTGGGATCGCATCCGTAGGCGCTGCCATCGTTGTTTTCCTCAGGCTTCGGATCCTCACCGGGAAACTTCGCTTCGCGGGTGAAATCCACCTCCAGCAACCGGGCGCGGATCGCCTCGATCAACGGGCCGCGGTTCTTGTCGATGAGCGCTTGGTTGGCTTTGGAAAAACTCGCGCCTGAGAAATCGTTGAGCTCGAAGGCGCGGTAGGGAATATCCACCTCTGCGGTCATGATGTCGCAGACTTGCGAATAGGAACCCGGGTGCGAGATGATCCTGTCGAGCAAGGCGCTGGCTGGAGTTTCCTTGGCCTGCAGCGCTGTGATCCAGAGGACATGGCACAAGATGGAAGCGATTTTCATAGGCGTTGATAGAAGCCGGGTTTGCCCGCGGGTGTCAAGATGCGAAGCTCGGCGAACTTTGGCTTGTGCTGTGGGAATTGCCGGCTCGTGATGAATGAATGTTGAATCGTGGCTTCCTGGCGATTGTCCTGGTCAGCGGATCCCTGTTTCAGGTTGCCAACGGCGACCAGCTGGAACAGGTCGATCTCCCGAAATTGCTCGATCCGGCGACCCGCAAGGCGGAGGTCACCGCGATGCTGGCACGGCGGGATGAGGCGCTGAAAATTCAATTCAAACAGCGCAATTTTCAATTCAAGCGCAGCGATTTCCGGCTGGTGGCCTGTCCGCAGGGGCTTTTCCGCGAGCCGCTGCAAATCTTGCTGGTTGATTACGGCGAGATGCTTTTCGCGCTTCCTCCGCGGAAAGATGCTTATGAGGCGGATGGCCTGGACGGATTGTTTCCGCCGGTGGTGAACGAACTGGAAGACAAATCGTCGCCGGCGGGAACCGGGTTGGAGCGGCTCGATAAGTATGTGATCACGATCTTCGGTCCTGACGGGAAGGAAATCCGGCCGTTTGGAGGGAATACCATGATCAACTCGGGCTATCTCGCCGATTTTGATCACGACGATATCATGGACCGGCTCGATCACATGAACTACGGTGTCGAAGACCGACACAACGTGCAGGTGCTAGAGTTGCGCAGCGTCGAGCGCGAGCCAAGGCAGATTCTCAGCGTGCTTTATAACTGGCATCCGCGGGAGGCGGAGGAGGCCAATGCCTGGGATTACGAATGCTTCGACGATGACAAGGATGGTTTGATAGAAATCGGCTTCGGTCCGAAGGGGCGGGAACGGTGTCGGGAAGTCGTGTTTCGCTGGGACAAGGCAAGCTCCTCCTACGTTGCGGAGAATCTAGCCGACCAGCCTCATCTCCGGGTGCTCGGAACGGATGGCATCCAGAAGCAGTTGAAGAAGATCAAGGAGACTGGCGGACATCGTTATCCGATCGTGGCTGAAAAAGCAGAGAAGCCCGCTGAAGCCCCGGCACCGCCCAAACCCTTCCAGTTTCAATCGCTCAAGGATCGCAGCGACGTCGACATCGCCCGCGCGATGGACGGCAAGCTGGCGCCCGACGCGTTTCATCCCGCCGATGCTCCGGACACGCATCTTCCCGAGGGTTTCTGGAAAATGGATCCCAAAGCCGCCGCCCTTGCTTTGGTCGAGGCGAATCGTACTCCAGCGCACCGGAAGATGGTTCGCATCGCCATCGATGATCGCGGCGACGTCCGCCCGCCAGCCTCAGGGTGGTTGGTGCACCATTTCAAGTCGTCGACGTGTTATGTCGCGACCACCAGTCTGACCGCGATTCGATTCGGCGTCGAGAAACCCTATATCTTCCAATCGGGTGCCAGTAAGAACGGAATGGTCGGAGCCAATCCACTCGCCGACCGCACCGGGCATGCTCTGCGATTGATTTCTGTTACCAAAGACGAAGCGCGCTTCCTTTCCGAGACGCTCTTCTGGCTCGACCGCATCCGCTCCAGGTCGAGCAAGGACGATCGCTTCGGCGGTGGAATGGGCAGCACGGCGGACGGCTCCGGCACCTTGGATTTTCAGGTCGAAAACCGGGAACCGCGGCGGGTGGAAGGCACACTTTGGCATGGTCCTTCGGTGGCAAGCCGTTGGACGAACGACTATGATCAGAACACTTGCATCAACTTCACCGACTACCTGCTCACCGACGCCCTGCCCAAGCATTTGATCGGTCGCTGGGACACGATTCCAATGGATCACCGCAATCCAGCAACGCCGCTTGCGGACCGGGTGAAGCCCCGCGAGGACAGCGATGCCCGTGACGAACTTTCCTTCATCGTGTTGACGGCGTTGGAGCGTCATCAAACCGATCCCTGGCCGGCTTCTGTCCTAACGATTCTCGTGAATTGCGCGGGCGAGAGTGGGTTGGACAAAACATTGCCGGTGCTTGAGGAACTCAACGGAAAGTTGCCACCACCCGGCAGCGACGAGACGGAATTCCGGGAACTTGAGGAGAAATTCAGAGGGCAGTTCGGTCCCCCGAATGATGTGGAAGATAAAAAACGATGGGAATGCTATCAGTCACTGATCGGCCGGATGGCCCACGACGTCCCGTGCCAACTTCGCGAACCGCTCGCCCGCGCGATCAGGCAGCTGCGTGCCATCTATCAACCGATCCCGCTCGCCAAGCTGGCGGAATCAAACGACGCAAGTGCCGCTTGGGCGCTCCAACAACTCCAGATCCATCACCCGGCTGCCTATGCCGACACGCTCATCGCATCGTTTTGCGACGCGGATCCCAAATCCCGGGGCATGATCTTCTCCACGCTCGCCGCCGCCTATCCGCCGGGTGCGAAATTGTTGCGGGAAACGCTGACCGACCAGCAAGCGGCGGATCTCGCCATCGAGCTCGCCCGTTTCGAGCAAAAACAGGAACCCGATCTCGCCAAGTCCCGCATCCCGGAGCTTCTCGAAATCGCGAAAGACGCTGCCGCTACCCGCGACTACAACGAACGCGGTCCAGCGATCGAATTGCTTTCCGCCTTGCCGCTGGACGAGGCGCAGCGGGCGCAATTCGAGGAACTCCTCCTGAGTGAGCTGAAGAATCCCCAGCGGAGACCCTTCAAAATTTCGATCCTTCCATGGATCACCACCGCCCTGATCAAACTCCCCGAGCCTGACCGTCATTGGGACGCACTCGTCAAAGGCTCGGAAAAAGCCACGGAGTTCGGCGAGTTCTACAACTTCCTCGACGCGCTCTCGACCCTCGCCCTAGCCACCCCGGAAAAGCGGATGGGCCAGCTTGTCGATTTCGTCCGCCCCTGTTTCGCTCGTCACGGCGGAATGATGAATGAACTGTTCGCCGTCGCCCTCGCGCTGGACCTGCGGGCTCTGGCACCGGAGATCCAGCATCTCGCCAGCACCGGCCCGGAGGTTCCGGATGGCGAATGTGCGAACGGATGGGGCGGAAATTTCACCGGTCCCGGAAACAGCCGCTACCACTTCGCCCGCCACGTCACCTCGCTGTGGCAGGAACCGGACGCCGACACCCTCGCCAGGATGTGGATGGCCTTCGTGATTGCGCACCCGGGCGATTTCGCGCGGACCTCGATCATCGCCTTGAAACTCCGCGAACGCTTCCGGTCCGCCCTCACCGCGGCCTCGCCGGAAGTCCGGGAAAAACTCACCGCCCAGACCCGTACCCTGTCGAATTGCAGTCCCTACCTCCTCGAAGAGGCGAAATAGGCTCCAGAGCGGCTGGAATCCCCGAAATTCCGAAAACTCGGATTCCCGATAAAAAAATCTTGCGCACCGGTGGGGGCCGTGGTGTTCTCCCCGCCCGCCCACAAGGACGGACCAACTCTATTTCCCATACGGCCATGGCCTACGCAGTGATCAAAACCGGCGGTAAACAATACCGCATCCAAGAAGGCGACAAATTCGATGTCGAGAAACTCGATGCCGAAGTCGATTCGACAGTCACGTTTGACGTCCTGATGGTCGGCGAAGGTGATTCCTTGAAAATCGGCGCTCCTCTCGTGGACGGTGCTTCGGTGACCGCCAAGGTCATCAACCAGTATCGCGGACCCAAGGGTGTTGCCTTCAAGTTCAAGCGCCGCAAGGGCTTCCACAAGAAAATCGGCTTCCGCCGCAGTCTGACCACGCTCGAGGTGACCTCGATCGCCGGGTAATTTCCAACCACTCACCCACCTACTTCCATGGCCCATAAAAAAGGACAAGGCTCCGTCAAGAACGGTCGCGATTCCCGCAGCAAGCGCCTCGGCGTGAAAAAATTCGGCAGCCAGGCCGTGATCGCCGGGAACATCATCATCCGCCAGCGCGGCACCAAGGTCCATCCGGGCCTGGGCGTCGGTTGCGGCAAGGACCACACGCTCTTCGCCCTCGTCGACGGCCGCGTGTTCTTCGACAAGGAAGGCCGCCGCGTGAATGTCGTCCAGCCTGCTCCGGCAGCGGTGGCAGCCAACTGAGCTGATTGCTGAATTTTCGAAAAGGCCGCGTCCAATGAGGAAGCGGCCTTTTTTGTGTAGGTGGGCTTCGACCGGTGCAAGAGTGAAGATGATCGCTCGAAAAGCTTCTTTCCAAGGAGCGGTGATCTCCGAATCACCGAGCCCATGGGAAGCCAATGACCAGAAGCTTGCCTCATCCCATTGTCATTTCATGGGCTGGAGCGGATCGGAGTCCGCCCCTCCTTGGGTTGCGACACTTCTGCGCGCTTTGCGCAGTCTGGAAGTGCTCGAGTTGCTGGAGATCGAACCTCCTATGAAGAAACCTCAGGCTCAGAGCATCCCCCGGAAACGAGGGAGGATCTTTTGATACAGCGAGTTTTTCCCGCCGCGGGACAATTGCACGGCGACGAGTTCGGCGGGCGTCGTGGGATCGATCGGAGAAAGCGAGGTCGCCTTGTAGGCTGCTGTTTCCACCTGGCGTTCGACGTGAGTCGCTCCGGGTTTCTGGGAGACCATGACTTTCAGGTTTTTGGCCCGAATGATCAGGGAAGAGAGGGGAGGTGAGCCTGAATCGGCGTGCATCGTCACGGAAATGGGAACGCCGGTGCTGGACTCGAAGGCCACCGGATCGCCGGATTTCCGGTCTTTCCAACCGGCCTGCACCGCGAGCCATGCCAGCACTTGCAGCGCGGTGTTCCGGTGGTCCGGGTGATAGGTGATATCAATGCTACCGATTTCCGGCAATGCTTCCTGCGCAGCCGGATCGTCGAACAAGCTGGCGATGCCCACGCGGAACTGCCACGAGCGCGTCCACGCGTGATCTTGGATGATCAGATCCGAATTCGCCTGGGAAGCCTCCTCAATCCTCGCGAACGAAGCCGCCGGATCCGCCCACGTCGAGCTGTCGATCACCAGGCGGTCCATCACGCTGACGAGGCGCTCGGTGAGAATGTCGGAAAGCTCGCCCTGCCACCAGAAAACGAGCGGCAAGTCGGAGTTCAGGTGGGCGAAGACCGTGTTGCGGAAACGCCCGGTCACGCGACCGGTGAGGTGGAAGGCGATTTGCTCGCAACACACGGATTTACGGCCGTCGGACAGGTGGCAGTGGGCGGTGATCCAAGCGCGCAGGCTGGGTTTTGGCTCGTTCCGGTCGATGCCGACCAGGATGGCGCGACAGGCGTGCTCGCGGGTGAGCTCGCGGATGATTTGCGAGTTTTCAATCAGGGCTCCGGGTTTTTCCGAATAGACGACCAGGTTGATCAGGGACGCGTTGGTCTGCGCCTCGTCCTGTTCCCAGAGCTTCCGCAACTCGGGCTCGATGGCGGATACCTGGACTTCGATTCCAAGCTCGGGGCAGACTTCAGGGATGATGTGGGCGGGCGTTTCAGTCATATTCTCGGCAAGGAATTCATCCCGCCACAGATCCGCCATCGAGGCAAGCCCACCGGCACGGAGCGGGATGATTGGCGCACATTCAACGAAGAAAGACCGCTCACTACTCGTCCTCCCAAGCGAAGGCGGCCTCTGCCTTGGCATCCGCGAGCAGGTCGAGCGTCTCATGCTTCTTACACCATTCCTCGATGTACGGCCAGTCGAGGCGGGCGGGTCCCTGCACCTGCATTACGGCGACGACATCGGCGAAATCCTTCGGCCGCTTCGCCCCGCGGCTCCAGCGGAGTTTCTGGATGATGACATCTTCGGCGGTGGGGAGCCAGGCATCGACACCGGGAATGATCGGAACCTTGTGACGCCGTGCGAATCTAACGCTGTCGTGCGCGTCCTTGCTGAGGTGAAACAACTCGATCTCAAAAACGCTGTCCTTCACCCGGATCAGCTCCTTGTGGGTGGAGGTAACCATTTCGAAACCGGATTGTTGCTCGAGCTCCAATCCTGCGGGAAGGACCGAGAAGAGTTTTTTCCAATCCGCCTGGTCCAGATTGACAACGAGGTCGGCGTCCTTGGTGGACCGCGGAATCCCGTAAAAGTTAGACGAGTAGGAGCCGACGATCATGTAGGGCAAACCCGCGTCTTCGAAGGCTCGGGCGAGGGCGATGAGCGCGTCGGTGCCGTTCATGAGCCGACCAGGGATGTCAATTTGATCCTTCGGCGGAGTTCCTTCTGCTTGGCCGCCGCGTCGAGGTCGGGGTTTTGGTGCGCGATTCCCGCCATGGTCCATGCACAGGCCTCCTCGAACAGGGACGCGCCGGCATCGAACTTCTCAAAAGGGGTCATCGCACGCGCCCGCCGAACCTTCGCCAGATCGGCGGCGCGGGCTTGGGCGGCGATGGATTCGTCAGTCACGCCCACATCCTAACGCGGCGGCATGCGGTCGGCAAGCTTGCGGATGAAATCAAAGCCGCCGCCACTGGTTGCCGTCCTGCTGGAGAAGCTGGTCCGCCTCGCGGGGGCCCCAGGAACCGGCGACGAACTCGGCCATCGGCGGCGGGTTGTCGGACTGGTGCCAGGCGTGCTCGATGTGGTCGATGAATTTCCACGCCTCCTCCACCTCGTCGCGGCGGGCGAAGAGCGTGGCGTCTCCGGCGATCGCGTCCAACAGGAGGCGCTCGTAGGCTTCCGGGCTGCCCTTGCCGAAGCTGGTGGCGTAGTGGAAATCCATTTTCACCGGCTCCAACCGCAGGCTGGTACCGGGGATTTTCGAAACCATGCGCAGCGAGATCCCTTCGTCCGGCTGGATGCGGATGACGAGTACGTTGCCGCCGGGCGTGCCGCCGCAGGTGGCGTTGAAAAGCACACAGGGCGCGTCTTTGAAATGGACAGAAATCTCGGTGGACTTCTTCGGCAAGCGCTTGCCCATGCGGATGTAAAACGGCACACCGCTCCAACGCCACGTGTCGATGAGCAGCCTAACGGCAACATAGGCTTCGGTGTCTGAAGTCGGGCTAACACGGTCCTCCTCCCGATAACCGGGAACGGAATTTCCATCAATATGACCGGCGGTGTATTGGGCGCGGACGACGTTCTGCGCGACCTTTTCCGGAGTGTCCCACTGGCGCAGCGAGCGGATGACCTTCACCTTTTCATCCCGCACGCCGTCGGCGGATAGATCGGTGGGCGGCTCCATCGCGACCAGGCTGAGAAGCTGGAGCAAATGGTTCTGCACCATGTCGCGCAGCGCCCCGGACTTTTCATAATAACCGCCGCGGCCGCCTTCCATGCCGAGGTTCTCGGAGCAGGTGATCTGGATGTGGCTGATGTATTTGCTGTTCCAGAGCGGTTCGAAAATCGCATTGGCGAAACGCAGCACCATCAGGTTCTGCGCGGTTTCCTTGCCGAGGTAATGGTCGATCCGATAGGTGTCGCTCTCCTGGAAAGTGTCGTTGACGACCTGGTTGAGATGCTTGGCGGTGGCGAGGTCAGTGCCGAAGGGTTTTTCCACGATGACGCGCGACCAGCAACCGGGCTTGGATTCGTTGAGCCCGGCATTTTTCAGGTTGATGAGGATTTCATCGAAGAACTCCGGAGCGGAGGCGATGTAGAAAAGCCGGTTGCCCTTGCCGCCGTGCTCCGCGTCGATGGCGTCGAGCCTTTCCGCGAGACGGCGGTAACCCGCCTGGTCGTTGAACTCGGATGTATGATAGGAAACGGTCTGGATGAAACTGTCCCAGACCTTCGGATCGTGCCCCGAGCGGGAAACCTTGCGGTTCAACTCTTCAAGACCGGTGCGGAATTCCTCGTCGAGTTTATCCCGCCGAGCGAACCCGATGATATTCACTCCGGTCGGAAGCTCGCCATCCACTGCTAGATTATAGAGCGCCGGGATGAGCTTGCGGTGCGTGAGATCGCCGGTGGCGCCGAAGATCACGATGCTGCAAGGCTCGGCACGGGAGCGGGAAACGAGGTCTTCGCGGAAGGGATTCATGGGAGAGGTTGATGGTTGATAGTTGATGGTTGATAGTGAAGAGAAAGTGAAGCAGAAGTCGGACCCAAGGTCTTCCTATCAACTATCAACTCTTAACCATCAACCTCTTCTACCACGGCAGCGGGAAATCGCGGTTGAAGGCGAACACCCGCTCGCGGATGGCGTGGAGCTTCTCCAGGTTCGTATGGTCGGACAAGGCTTCGTGGATGAAATCGGCGACCTGCTCGACATGAGCTTCCTTCATCCCGCGGGTGGTCACGGCGGGCGTGCCGATGCGGATCCCGCTGGGTTTCATCGGGCTTCCGGTGTCGAACGGGATGCCGTTTTTGTTCACCGTGATGCCCGCTTCGTCGAGAGCGTGCGAGGCGTCGGTGCCGTTGAGGTTCTTGTTGCGGAGATCGACGAGCATGACGTGGTTGTCCGTGCCGCCGGAGCAGATGCGGAAACCGTGATGGGTTAGACGGGCGGCGATGGCCTGCGCGTTCTTGATGACCTGCGCGGAGTATTCCTTGAAGTCCGGCTTGAGCGCCTCGCCGAAGCAGATCGCCTTGGCCGCGATCACATGCATGAGCGGGCCGCCCTGGATGCCGGGGAACACCTGTGAGTCGATTTTTTTGGCAAACTCTTCCTTGCACAGAATGATCCCGCCACGCGGGCCCCGCAGGGACTTGTGGGTGGTGGAAGTGACGAAATCCGCGTGCGGGAACGGGCTCGGATGCAGCCCTGCGGCGACGAGGCCGGCAATGTGCGCCATGTCCACAAACAGATAGGAGCCGACCTCGCGGGCGAGCTTGCCCATGCGCTCGAAATCGATGATCCGCGAGTAAGCCGAAGCTCCCACGGTGATCAGCGCCGGCTTGAGCTCGCGGGCGGTTTTTTCGAGCTCGTCGTAATTGATGCGCTCGTCGTCAGGCGAGACGCCGTAGTGGGTCACATCATAAAAACGGCCGGAGAAATTCGCCTTGTGGCCGTGGGTGAGGTGGCCGCCGTGGGCGAGGTCCATCGTGAAAATCTTGTCGCCAGGCTTGAGCACGGAGAAGTAAACCGCGGTGTTCGCCTGCGAACCGGAGTGCGGCTGGACGTTCGCGTGCTCGGCTCCGAAAAGCTCCTTCGCCCGATCGATTGCGAGCTGCTCGACGACGTCCACGTTCTCACATCCGCCATACCACCGCTTGCCGGGATAGCCCTCGGCATACTTGTTCGTCAGCACCGAGCCCTGCGCTTCCATCACGGCGGGCGAGGTGAAATTTTCCGATGCGATCAGCTCGATGTTGTTCCGCTGGCGGTGCTCCTCGGCGGTGATCGCCGCGTAAATCGCAGGATCCGTCTCTGCGATGCGGCTGCCGGAGGATTTGCAAACCCGGATTTCATGCCGCCCTTCGGCGAAGGCCGTGGCGAGAAACGCATCCGCCATCGCGATGGCCGTCGCCTCGTCCGTGAATTTCCCGCTGAGGCAAAGCACGTTGGAGTCGTTGTGCTCGCGGGTCGTCACCGTTTCCTCCACCGACCGCACGTTCGCCGCGCGCACGTGGCGATGGCGGT
Source organism: Akkermansiaceae bacterium (assembly GCA_041736495.1). Classification (GTDB taxonomy): domain Bacteria; phylum Verrucomicrobiota; class Verrucomicrobiia; order Verrucomicrobiales; family Akkermansiaceae; genus Luteolibacter. The sequence goes on along the minus strand of JBGSTM010000269.1, from coordinate 10,926 downwards.
TCGCGGCGATGCACATGCCCACGCCGGAGGTGCAGCAGAGGATGCCGAAATCATAAGTGCCATCCGCCACCGTGCGGGCCACCAGATTCGCGTAATCCGGATAATCCACCGACTCGTGGCCATGCGTCCCGAAGTCGCGGACCTCATGCCCGACCTTCTTCAGGTGCTCGACGACGGCGTTTTTCAAATCGACGGCGCCGTGGTCGGCTCCGATGGCAATGCGGAAGGTAGGATGGCTCATGGACAGGCGGGGATTCAAATCCGGGAATCGCCACTTGCAAACCGCAAATTTCAGGGATTTCCCGCATCTGTGACAATCTCCCTCCTCTGTGGAAATTCCTTCCATCCGCCCCTTCCGACGGATAGTTCTCACAGGTCTTGCAAGGGAATCACCCGAAGTTTCCATGATTTCACTTCCCCGTCTCCTCCCAGCCCTTCTCATTTTCCCGCTCGCGGCCCATGGCACCGTCGTCACCACCACCACGGATGAAGACGACGGCTCCCTCGGCGGCGGCACCGGCATCTCCCTCCGAGAGGCCGTGAAATACTCTCCCCCCGGAGCCACCGTCACCTTCGCCCCCGCACTCGCGAACCAGACCATCCGCCTCACGCTGGGGGAAATCCTCATTTCCCAATCCCTCACCATCGACGGCTCCGTCCTCCGCGGACGCATCACGCTCTCCGGCGACAAAATCGGCAACGGCAAGAGCTCCGATGACACCCGAATCATCAACATTGCGAGCGGCACGGTTCTTTTGGACTCCTTGAATCTCGACCGGGGCTGCTGCACTACCGGCAGCGCGGGATATGGTGCCGCCATTTATGTGAACAACACTCTCACGAATCTTACCCTCCGGAATTCCACCCTCTCCAACAATGAATCCACCACTTACGGCGGCGGCATCTACTTCATTGGAGCTTTCAATAACGCGAATTCATTTCTCGCCATTCAGAATTGCATCCTGACCGGCAACACCACCGGCCACAACGGCGGGGCCATTCACATGTTCGGCACCCTGCGGGTCGAAGACTCCGTTTTTTCCCATAACACCGCAGACCAAGGCTGTGCGATATTCACCGACGCCGGCATGGCCACGGTGGAAACGTCCATCTTCACCGACAACGTCGCCTCCGGCTATGGAGGAGCTATTTGCAATGAATCCACCTTCACCCTTCGGAGTTCCACTCTATCGAAAAATTCCGCTCCCAGAGGCGGCGGAATTTGCAGCTTCAGTGGCGCCCTCACCGTCGAAACCACTACCCTCTTTGAAAACTCCGCCAGTATTTATGGTGGAGGGATCTACATCGCCTCTGGAACCGCTGCGATCCGAAACTCCACACTCGCGGGAAATTTCTCGGGGGACGATGGAGGCGGCATCTACTCAGCCAAGGGAAACCTCTCCCTCCTGCATGCCACCGTCACCAAAAACTCCGCCCTCAGCAGTCGCGGGGGAATTTTCGGTACCGATTCCGGTTCGCTCTCCCTCGTAAAATCCATCGTTGCAGCAAACACCGCGCCCTTTGTCCCCGATTTCTCCATATCCTACACCGGTGCCAACAACCTCACCTCCGGCAACCCGCTCCTCGCCCCGCTAGGCGACTACGGCGGTCCTACCCACACCATGCCGCCGCTGCTAGGCAGCGCGGCCATTAATGCCGGCGGCACCATCGCTCTCATCACCGACCAGCGCGGCTTTTCCCGCGACCCCAAGCCTGACATCGGCGCTGTCGAATACAAAGGCACCAGCGACCTCACCCGCTTTTGGAACCTCGACTTCGACGGCGATGGTTTCGCTTACGGCGCGGAGCAGGCCCTTGGCACCGACTTCTTCGTTGCCGATGTCGCCGATCCACGTCATCTCACAGTTCTTGCTTTGAACGTCTCCGGCCACCCCGTTCTCACCTTCGGCATCGGTGCAGCAGCCCCTGGCACTCACTGGATCCTCCGCCGCTCCACCGACCTGCTCACCTTTACAGAAATCTATCGCTACAGCGGCAGCACGGACACCGCCGTCCCCGGCGTTACCTTCCTCCGCACCTCCAAGAGAATCACCGTGACCGACACGAATCCACCCACCGGCGGCGTTTTCTATCGCTTCGAAGCCCGCCTCGAACCATAAAACAGAAGCTCCGCAAATCATCGTGAGAACACTCCTTAAAATGCGGCTCTCCCTCCTCCCGGCCCTTCTCCTTTTCCCCCTCGCGGTCCAAGGTGCCGTCGTCACCACCACCGAAGATGAAGACAATGGCTCCCTCGGCGGCGGCAGCGGCGTTTCCCTGCGCGAGGCCGTGAAATACTTACCCGCCGGAGACACCGTCACCTTCGCCCCCGCGCTCTCCGGCCAGACCATCCGCCTCCTCCTCGGCGAGCTCCTCATTTCCCAATCTCTCACCATCGACGCCTCCTCGCTTCCTGTCCGCATCACCCTCTCCGGCGATAGATCAGGCAATGGAAAAACCTCCGATGACACCACCGTCTTCCGCGTCGGTCCCGGCACCATCGTCCTCGACTCACTCAACATCTCCGGGGGGCACAATGCGCAAGGAGGCGGCATCATCTCCAATGTGGACGCGACCCATCTCACCGTAAAAAAATGTCACTTCACCGGGAATTCCGCCCGAGGCGTCGGCGGTGCCATCTATTTCTCCAAGGGTTCCAGCGCAGGCGCACCCATTCTCAACCTCCAGAACTCCACCTTCACCGGGAACTCCGCCGTTGCGGAGGGTGGTGCCATCTATGCGACTTACCCGATCCAGATCCAGAGTTGCTCATTCACCGGAAACGGCGGAAGAGCAGGTGGCGCCATCTTCATGCAAGCGAGCACCGGCCCCACCTCCGCCTTCACGGACAGCGTTTTAACCGGGAACTCCGCCACCGCAGACGGCGGTGCCATCTATTTGGGCGACGGCACCATCCTGCTCGAGCGCTCCACCGTCGATGGGAACTCCGCCCTCTTCAATGGCGGCGGCGTTTACTGCCGGGGCGATGCCATCCTGCTCAAGAGTTCCACCATCTCCAGAAACTTCGCCAAAATCTCCGGCGGTGGAATCTTCACCTACAGCGGCTACAACATATTCGAAAACAGCACCATCGCCCTCAATACCGCGAACGACTACGGCGGAGGCATCTTCTTCCGCAATACCATGGATGCTGAGAACTGCACCATCGCCGCCAATACCGCCAAAATCGCCGGCGGCGGACTCGCCGAGGGAGCTGCCTACCTGCATGCTACCATCGTCTCTGGAAACACCTCCCCATCCTCCCCCGATGTCCTTCTCCGCGATGTAAGCCCTAAAGGGAATCTCATCACCCCCATCCTCTCACTCGCCCCCCTCGGAAACTATGGTGGTCCCACTCAGACCATGCCCCCTTTGACCGGAAGCCCCGCCATTGATCCCGTTCCCGACACATCCTCCCTCACCACCGACCAGCGCGGATTTTACCGGGATGGTCAAAGGGACATCGGAGCCGTCGAGTACCGCAGAAATGAAGATTCCTCCATCATTTACCAGGTCATCCCGCAAATCTGGAACATCGATGCCGACGGCGATGGCCTGCCCTACGGTATCGAGCATCTCCACGGCACCGATCCCTTCGTGCCGGACATTTCAAGCACGTACACACTCAGCGCACCTGTCCTCAATTCCGAGGGCGATCCGGTTCTCACCTTCATCGCCACCCAAACGATTGCCATCCCCGGGGGCCACGCCTTCTGGTACCTGACGCGCTCCGCCGACCTGAGTCCCGGCAGCTGGAGCAGGATTTATACGTTCAGCCGGTATGGAGCAGACGCCCAACCCGGAGTCAGTTTCCTCCAAGTCCCGGAAGGCGACAAGTATCGCATTACCGTCACCGATGGGAATCCAATCCCAGGCGGTGGATTCTATCGCTTCGAGGCGGTTCTGGGTCCCGAATGAGGCACGGCGTCACCACCCGCACTCCTCCCCACCATCAGCACCCCTCCGGCCGCGCGTGATCCGGCGCGATGTAAAATGGCTCCGCGCTCTGCCACAGGCTGGCCAGGTATTCCGTGTCCGTCTCGTCCACTTGGCCGCTGTCCGCCGCCAGGCCGGTCGCGAGCGCCGCGCTGGCCAGCACCAGGCTGAGTTCGTGAGTCACCGCCGGGTCCCGTGGATCCATGTGGATCGCAAACTGGAAATGCCGCGCAGCCGTGGCAGCGCCTTCCGGCTGCTTGTGCTCCATGATCCACGCCGCGCGGAAGTTCCGGTGCTGCCGCAGGATCTCGAACACCGGTTGCAACAGGTCCGTCGGATAGTCCGCCGGATCGACGTTCTTCATCACCCGGCTAATCGTTTCCCCGGTCGGTGCCGGCGGCTTCAGGGCGCTGCCGTCCGCCACGGACCGCATCATGTCCGGCGGCAGATGGATCGCCCGGGTCTTGCAGCCCATGTTGATGATCGCGCGCAGCTCCATCTTTCCCAGCAGATCCAACACCAGCAACGCCTCCATCGAGGCCGCCGCCGCCGAGTCTTCCGGCGCCTGGAAGGCCCTCATCGATTCCTGCAGCCGTTCGAATGACGAGAACAACGGCACATACGGCCCTTCCCCATCCTCCAGTTCCACGAAGGGCGATCTCATCCCGTTCTCCAGCACCACCGTGCCGCCGATGATCTCCGGATGAAACTGCGTCAGGAACCACAGTTCCCCCGTGCCCAGCTCCCGCAGGAACCGCGGCAGCGCGGATTTGCTTTTCACCAGCGCCATCAGCGCCCGGTCAAGGTCGTTCGTGGGAATCTTTCTAGGGGTCATGGGGTGGGATGGTGTGAATGGAGGCTTCGATGATCATGGCTTGCCCCCTTCCTCCGGCAGTTCCGTGAGCAACCGGTCAAAGTCCGACTCGAACAAGCGGTCCTGCACGATGCGGTATTTCTCGAATTCGCTCTCCGCGTGGGCCTTTGCCAGTTCCGCGCTCACTTTGCCCGCATCCTGTAGGATTTCCCGATCCCACAGCTGAAGGAAGCCGCTCAAGCGTTTTTCCCAGTCCTCCATGGTCATCGGGATTTTCCGCTTCGCCTGCATTTCGGCCATGTCGAGGTAGGCGGAGACAATGCGCTGCAATTGCCCAAGCTCGAAGTCCGAGAGGTAATTCTTGGCGATGGAAACGTCGTAGCGATGGATTTTTCCCCTGGGCGCACCTTCCCAACTGGTCAGCCCCATGTTTTCCCGCTCGTGTTTGGCGCGATCCACGATCACTTCTGCCGCCGTTTGGCCGTGCACGGCGAAGTGCATCTTGTTCTGAACAGCCGCAAAGAAACGCTTGGTTGCCGATGCGGACGGGTCGTAATCCAGCGCGGTGGCGTAGATATCCGTGATTTTCTGATAAAACTTGCGCTCGGAAAGCCGGATTTCCCGGATCTTGTCGAGTTGCCGCTCGAAGAACTCATCCGTCAGTGTCCCGCCATGCTTGAGCCGTTCCGCATCCATCGTCCAACCCTGGATGGTGTAGTCCTTGACGATCTGGTTCGCCCACTTGCGGAACTGGACGGCGCGCTCGTTCTCGATCTTGAAACCCACGGCGATGATCGCCTGCAGGCTGTAGTGCTCCACGGATCTTTGCACCTGACGACTGCCTTCGGTTTGAACGATTAAGGATTTCTTAACAGTTGCCTCCGGCTCCAATTCGTTGTCGCTGAAAATACGCTTCAGGTGCTGGTTGATGGCGGGCACCGAGACATCGTAAAGCGCGGCCATCATCTTCTGCGTCAGCCAGATGTTCTCATCCTCATAGCGCATTTCGACGCTGGCCTCCGAATTGCCTCCTGCCGCCACAAAGGTCAGATACTCCGCCGCCGAAGAGCGAACCAAGGACGCATCCGTGTTCTTTTTGGCCCGACCGCCTGATGTGGGTTTCGCTTTGCTCATGGCTTCTGACTCGTTTCTATTCTTACGCCTCCACGGCGTCCATCCCCAAGGAGCGGCGGAACGCGTCCGCCGATGCCCATGGGAAGCCCATGAACCGAGACATACCGCTTCGCCATGGCCCACTCATGGTCCAGGCGATCGGATATCGCCTCTCCTTGTTCAATCGCTCCCGCAGGAACCGCGGGAGCGCGGACTTGCTTTTCACCAGCGCCATCCGCGCGCGGTCAAGGTCGTTCGCGGGGATCTTCCCGGGTGTCATGGCGTGGAAGGGTGTGAATGGAGGCTTCGGTGAAACGGACCGCTGGATTCATCCGGCCCGCGCGGCGGGTGGTGGGTGGGAAAGTCCATGGGGAGAGGATGAGGGAATTGATGCGTTGAACGGCGAGGCCTAGGCGGATTGATAAGCATTTTTCAATGCAAATTTTCGGACAGAACTGGACATCATATCCACGTCGTATTTAGCAGAATGCCGCCATCGCCAACGACGTTCCGAGGTTCGATTTTTGCACCACCGCTTACCCGCCAGACACTCAGCCTCTCATCGGAAACACTCATTAGAAAAAAAATCAATCCTATTAACTTAGGTCCAACGGATGCCAAGACAACCCGCCAATCCTCCGCCAACCCAGCGCACAAAGACTTCATCGTGTAAAATGCGCCAGAGGGATCCGCAATATCATATTCAAACCGTTCATCGAGATCCACCATTTCGAAAAGATCAAGATTGGCGCGTTTGACAGCCTCCAAATAATTTGAGAATCTTGGATTGATGCTGGTAGCTACAAGTGTAAGCTCTGGGTCTAGGTATTCTCGAAGGCCCAAGCCTCGGCCAGAATCATAGCCTAATCCCAAAACGAGAGCTGTCGGTCTATCCGGTGACTCCGCAGCGCAGAATCCCTTCACTGGACATACTATTTCGCTTGGGGGATAGCTTTCAGGTGGACCATTGTATTGACCAATAGTATATCCGAATACCACTTCCAATTTTTCGACTCCGGAAAATGAACGAAGAGCTAAGACTACCCCCGCATACCAAGGTCTACTCATTGATGAAATATCGACGAAAACTCGTAAATCTGACTTAGTAGAAGACAGGGCTTGTAACTCTTTGCATAGGATGTCTTCTACTTTGTCACCATCTTTTTCCGCAGTTATTTCCCACCGGGAGCATATCCCCTTAAGAATTGAATCATTTAGAAGACGTTGTGGAAGCTCTCGATGCTCTTCGAATGCAAAAACTATTACATTACCATTTGCAAAGAGACCGCATTTCTGAAAATCAAGCGCCAAATCGCAACAGCGAGATTCATAGCCAGATGCTAGAACTGTCAAATCAAATGCTTGAATATGCGTAACTTCTTCTACTATAGTATCTAAAAAATTAAGTTTCATTGTTCGAGAATTTTCAGCTCAAGTTGTCCATCAAATTTTTGTTCACCCAAGATCGTCGATAATCTCGCTTCCTTATAATTTCTAAATGCAAGCTTGTATCTTGGCGCAATCATAAAGGAGAGCCGGAACCTATTACCAACTAGTCCGCTAGGAAGTTCGCCAGGAACTTCGCTAATTGGCACAATTGCGCCGGTATCAACCAATCGCTTCAATGCGTGGATAATGTCGGGGTCCAAGCCTATATCAATTCGGAAGGATCCAATTGGATCGAGTTGGAAATCTCCTTCATAAAAGCGGTCACGAAGGTAGGATCCAATGCGATCAATTACTTCGAATAGAGAAAAGCGGACTTGCCGATCGGGTTCGCCGGGGAATACCGGTGTGGATTTGAGTGATGTCAACGCTCTCAATGAGGCTTTCGCCAGAATACGTGCCTGTACTAGATCTTCAACCGGCCCATCCAGGGCGGATACTACACCACTTCGGTACTGGAAAATATCAAACAGGTCATTTAATAGTCCAAGAAGTCGGCGAGGATTTCCTTCGCTCATTCCAAAAACCGCTTCCTTTCCGGTATAAAGTGTAACTCGTTTTCGCGTCCGCCTCTCTTCTCCCTTTGAAAACTCATTTCTCATAAGAACAATAGGCTTCATTTTTCGAAACAGCTTATCCATCACATTACCTTTTTCGTTTTCTACGACAAACCCATCTTCTAAGCGAATCTTCTTTGAAGTAATAAAATCAGCGAATTGTTGATCTTTTTTAACAAGCTCAAGCATTGATCGATGAAGAATTGATCCTTTTTGATAAATAGTTGAGGGTTCTTCATCCACACCTTCTGACGCAAAAACTGACGTTCCTAGAAAATCTGCCGCACGATAGCTTTGCTCAGGGAATCGAGCTCTGAGAAAATCAGAGGTCAGTGCCTCACAAAATTCCTTAGGATCGAGCACGTGAGCACTCCAAAGCTTGATGGGGTCGTAGTCATTTGCTTCTTGAGCCCCTCCTTCATCCTCACCAGGTAAAATAGGGCTCCATGTAAACTTAAGAAGAAATTCTTGCTCTGACAGGCTACGGAGAGATGAAAATAATTCTTTGCCAAACCATTTAGGAGCAATTTCAACTTCATCGAAACAAATTCCCCAACGCTTTACTCTAGAATTATTAGGAACATGCTCGTTATATAGTCTACAGATGTTAATTATTGGATCGACAGCGTCACTATAAAGTCGAGGACTGGTGGAATCCACCAGCGATTGAAGTCGCGAAATATTTCTAAGGTTGATTAGACCTCGGATATCGGATGAAAGATTTCTCAGGAAAGATGAGCACTCGCGGAGTGTACCAATCCGTCCCGCTATATTAAAGTTTCCGATAATTGCGCGAGAAAGTGAATACTCGCAATTTGCCGAAATATCGTTTTTTTCCATACCAATTCGGCGCTCAAAAAGGTCGATGGCGCAACGTAGTGCGTTTGACCCCACCAGAATTCGCTGACACAATTCGCCAAGTATGTCCTCCTTTAAATCGTGCGCAATTGCACGCAGTTCGTAAGACCATCTGACGTCCGACGGAATGTAAATTGCCTCGAACGAAGGGCGAATCGGCAAGGCTTGCCTATAGCCTTCAGCTCGTTCCGCCTCCCAGACCGCTTGAGCTCTTCTCGTGAGCATTTTGAGTAGCGTGGTTTTTCCGCATCCTCTTGGGCCGGCGAGTACACAGTTATCTTGACCTAGAAGTGCTGAGTATTGAGGGATGGGGACGAACTTCCGAGCAACATCCTCTGGAGAAAGCCACCTCGCATTAAATGCCTTGTATAGACCTGAGTCTTTCATAATTGTATTAACTGTGAACTAGCTTTCCGATGCTACCCAAATCACCACTCTCATCAAATGTGATTTTCAGGCCATGATTCAATTCAAGGTCTTGGGAGATCGATCTCAATGTATTGGGAAGTAAATAAGTGAGATCTGGCAACTTTTGGAGTAGGATATTCCGAGTTACGACAGGCTTTTCAAATGAGGAAAATGCTTCAACAATGTTTGCAGCTGAAAGAGGGCGGGCATGAGTGTTGAACTCCTGGCATGGAGAGAATCCGCCTGATTTAAAGCTGGTAGGACTCCATCCGATACCAAAATTGAATTCCCACGTTCGAATTCGACCCCGAAGAGCATATTTATCTCCTTCAATATCTATTAAGTGAAACATGTTTCTAGTTACGCTTCCCAGCTTATGTAGAATTGCTGAAAACGATCCGGCAGCAAAGATAGTGGCGTTACCGGATTTAACAGAGTGATTCGTTAGCCGAGGTTCATGGCGATGTCCATGAATCGTTAAGAGAAATCCATGTTTCACCAGCACATCAAGAATGGCGTCGCCGTTTTGAAGCACATCCGAGCTTTCATAGTTTGCAAAAGAATGTAGAATCGGATGATGGTGCATTACCGCAAATCGGATATTTCCAAGTTCACAGGATTTTGATGCGAGGTAAGCATCTAATGCAGAAAGTCGTGAGTCGTCAAAAGTTCCGCGAAATGCGGATTCTTTGTCACGGTGATCAATTACCGAGTTTACAAGGAGAATTGAAACGTCGTTTGCATGGTGGGAAAGACAGAATCCACTGCTCTCGAGTTTTTCCTTTGAATCATTATCGCTGACAGGAAAGCCGGGTGCCAATTCCCGAGCCAGTTTAAATGGATCAGAACCCGCTTCTCCACCCCGCGAGGCAACGTCATGATTGCCTAAGCAACAAAGTAATTCCTCGGCTTCAAATTCTTTCTTCAAGGCTTGCAAATCAGCAAACGCTTGGCTCATTCCTGCCTCGCATACGCGGTTTGCGAGGTCTCCGGGACAGATTACAAGATTTGCAGTTAATTTATGTTCCTTTCTCAATCGAAGTAACGCCTCTGTAGGATGTCGTTGTGCCGGAAGACGGCGAGCGCCTGCAATAAGAAAGCTCTCTTGCCCTTCTTTACTTTGAGCATGGCAATGTAAATCACTTGCTACGGCTATAGTTATAGAATTTGAACTCATATGATGACTTAGAAATTACTTATTAGAAGTTCGCATATTGTATTGCGGCGGCTTTCGAAGCCGCCAATTTGCCTTTTTACTGCAATGGGGGTGCAATTCCAATCATTCTTGATCGGATTAATTTCCTTCTGATTCACATAGGATACTAGAAAATGGGATCCAATCGAGTTTAAATGACGTAAGGCGAGTTGTAGTCGATCAAGATCTTCGATTTTAAATGAACCTTTTCCATACTCGCCTCTGTCCCTCCGCCCGGCATAAACATATGGTGGGTCTAGATATATAAATGAGTTTTCAGTGGCATTTTCTAAAACTTTTTCAAAATCTCCATAGATCAGATTGGTGGCCTTAAATTTTTCTGCCACGTTTAGAAATGCAGACAAATCGGGAATTCTTCCAGTATGAGTGCCTCTTGGTACATTGTATTCTCCGCGCCGATTCGTCCTGAAAAGTCCGTTGAAAGAGTATCTATTTAAGTGCCTCTTCCGCCAAATCCGTGGGTGAGACTACGACCTAACCACCGCGAAGCGGCGTGCCTCTCTTGAAAGTTGTCCACGACAGGCCGATTCGAGAATGGGACTGAAACTCGTCGGAGAAGCGGACTGTTGTGGGCAACT
>JBGSTM010000356.1:0-46544 GCA_041736495.1 Akkermansiaceae bacterium | reverse complement strand
TGCACGTAGCCGACGAGGCCGTCCGGCTTCACGCGGGTCATCAGACCGTTCCACGCGCGGGTAATGGCCGGCAGGTGCGCCGCGCGGTCCAGCAGGCCGCGGTTGATGCCCCATGCGAGGCCGAAGGTGAAGAATCCGCTGCCGCTGGTTTCACCGGCGTCGATCTCCTTCGGATCCAGCAAGCTTGGATACCACAAGCCGTCCTCCTGCTGCGCGGCGAGGATGGCGGTGGTCATTTCCTTGAAAAGCTTCTCATAAAACGGACGCTTGCCATGGTCCTTCGGCAGGTGTTCGAGCATCAGGGCGAGGCCGCCATAGACCCAACCGTTGCCGCGGCTCCAGAAGGTTTTCTTGCCGCCGGGGGTTTTCTTTTCGAAGAACGTGGCGTCGCGAAAGAAGAGTTTTTCGGTGGGATCGTAAAGATGGTCGTACGTGAACTGGAACTCCTGATCGAGAAACTCCAGGTATTCCCGGTCACCGGTGGCGGTGAACAACCGGGCGAGCGTGGGCGGTGCCATGTAAAGCGCGTCACACCAGGTCCAGCGGTCGCTCACGCTGACACCTTTGGTTTTCGGCTTTTTCCCGTGCTCGATTTTCTCGGTGACAGGATGGGCGATCACGTGGGACAGCCTTTCGGCCATCGGGGCGAGCCGCTCCTTGCGCGAGGTGTCAATCAGATAGATGTCGAGCCAGGCGTGTCCGACGGCATGGTCGTCGGCATGATAGACGCGGTTGGACGGCGTCCATCCGGACTGGGTTCCGGAGCGCAGCACGGCGGCGAGGTATTTCGCGTCGCCAGTGGTAAGTGCGGTGCGCAGCAGCCCGTCGTAAAGCGGCGCGATGATCCAGTCCCGGATCTCAGTGCCGCTGGGATTGGCGAGCTGCCAGTCGGCGGAGCGTTTCAGAGCCTCGGTGATCGCCGCGGATTCCAGTTCATCCGCGGAGCTGGCCTGTGCCATCCAGAACAAGGGAACCGCAAACAGACAGGCGGCGAGTCGGCGGAACGTTTCAATCATGGGAGATCCTGGGAAAGAATTGCGGAATCAGTTAATGGGCCGGACTCTCACTGATTGAGTATATTCGACGCATCTCCCAATTGGGCTGAAGATTTAAATGGTGAGCGCATGGACTGGGTTGGGCTGCATCAATCACCCCAGAGACTAAGCCAATACACCTCACTGGGTCTATTCCCCCAAGGGGGTGAGATTCCTCCCCCAATCGGGTGACAGCGATTTTCGTGAATCCTTGTGCCGTCCGGATTCTTTTGAATTTCCGAGGCCTCGGGCCCGCGCCTTGCGCAGGACTTATTTGGCGGCTTGATCCGGAACTTTCACGAAGGCGATGGAATCGGCAATGACCTTGCCGTCCGTACCGGCGGTGGAAAGGGTGACGGTGTTGGTTTCCGATGCCACAAAAAATTCCATGGTCATCACAGTGTCGAGATGGGTCGTGCGGAGCGGCGTGAGCCAGATAGAGAAAGAGCGACTTGTCTTTGTGACGAGTGATGAAGTCGGTGGCGTGCCGCGTCGGAAGATCCGTCGTGTAGCCGGTCTCGTTTTCGATTTGTCCGCCCTTCCACCCATCCAACTGTTTCAACCGATATCCGGAGACCGACTAATCTGCTAGAGAAGGAAGCAGCAGGAATTTTTACAGTCGCGGACCGGGTTTTGCGGAGGACATGTTTGATGGGTTGGGGATGGCTCCTGGTAATGCAGTGTTTCACTCGAATTCTCCAAACAGGGGAAGGCTGGAGACCCTCAAGCCGAGCCTTTTGTCTGGCAACAGGAACAGCAGGTACCGGGCCTTGGCATTCCCGGAAACATAACGGTCATAACAGGAAACGGTCTTTCCTCCGGCATCGAGATAGGAAGCCATCAAGCGATACATCCCGTTCTCCTCCACGAGCGGCTTTGCGACGACCTGCTGCCCCACCTCGATCTTCAGCTCGTGGGGACCTAGAAACACCGAGCCGACATGCGGACTGAGATTGAAGATCAGCACGGAACCTTTGATGAATCCCGCTTTTTCCGGATCGATGGCAGTGGCCTCGTAAGCATTTTTTTCCGCATTCGCGTTCAACACCACCAGCGCGCGACGTGCATCGGCGGGGAATTGGAACTGGCCAATGGATTTCAAGGTTTGGTCTTCCCGCAGCGCCACATGAAGTTCCCCGGTTGCGGCGGGCAACCAGTCGGTGATGAGGGGCGACCTGAGTTGAGCCGTGCCGTGTTCCAGCCATTTTCCCCCGGCATCGCGGGATGCGAGGACGACTTCCTGTTCCGGCTCAAGGATTGATAGGCAAACGAAGCGCAGTTGAGGTTTGCTTTTTTTGCCCTTTGCACCGGCGTCGCGCGACTGGCCCATCACGGGCGACAGCAAGGTGCCCATGAGAACCATGAACGTGAGGAGTGAACGTGAGGAGAACCAATGGGACATGGGAATATGGGTTTGTTAGAGCTGAATGGCCGGATGCGGGGAAGACGACTCATTCGAACGGGCCGAATTCCGAAAGGCTCATGGCCCGCAGGCCGGTCTTCGGGTCCGGAAAGAGCAGGATGAACTTTCGGGTCTGCGGATTTGATGAAACAAACCGATCGTAACAGGGGACGATTTTTTGATCCTTGTCCAAATGGGCGACCATCATCCGATACATCCCCTCCTTGTCCGCATCGATCGTCGCCACGACCTGCTTTCCGGGGTTCACCGTGACGCTGGTTTTCCCCATTTGCACCATGGCGGGGATATTGGCGTAGTTGGCGATGAGGGCCTTGCCCTTTTGGAATCCGAGATTTCCAGGGTCAATGACCTGGGTGCGGTAGATGTTCTTAACCGTGTCGGGAAACAGGAGGACGATGGAGCGGTTGGTATTCTCGGGGATGAGGAAGGAACCGAGGGAGACTGTGTCACCGCCGTCCTTTCTGACCAGGTGGGTGGCTCCACGGGGCACCGGGAGCCATGGGGTGATGAAAGGCGAGCGGAGGGTGACGGTGCCGTGTTCCATCCAAGTGCCATCCTCGGCTTTTGTCGCAATGACAGCCTCCTCTTCCTTTGCGGTGAGGCTTTGGACGCAAAGCATCCGGACCATGACGCCTTCTTTTTTTTCCAGCGGGGCCGTTTCCGGCTTGGAGGTTTCCGGCTGGGCAAGGCAGATCACTGGCGAGACCATGGCAGCGACGATCGCCAGGCCACGGAAGACCTGACGCAAGTATTGGAATTCGCGGGTCAAGACCGGATGGAAAGAAGTTTGTCGATGCATGTTCAGATTTCCCCGGAGTTGAGCCAGCGGAAGGAGATGATATCGAATTTCCTACCAAATTTGGAGTTGGCAGCGGTGAGGTTGTTCGAAGCCTCGGGCGCGTCCGAAGGATCCAAGTATTCCGGCAAACGCTGAACCACGGCCTCACACCATGATTTGGCAAGGACATTGCCAGCCTTGTCGCGCTGGTCTCCGTAAGCGCGGATGATGAAAGTGTCGCCACGCACCGTGATCTGGGACCCCAGGGAGCTGAGCAAGGCGGCCTGGCTCAGGTAGCCCGCGCTGCCGATGGCGCGGGCGGCCGTGGGTTCGTCGTTCAATGTTTTGTTTCCCGCCAGTCCGGGCAGGTTAGACTCAAGCAATTCGCGCCCATCTTCGGTGAAACGGTTGTTGAGGCCTGACTTGTCGATGGCCGTCTGCAACGCGCCCAACGCCTTGTGCCCCGCATCGGAGCTGTTGGGGCGGCGGTTGACGAAATCCGCCATGCTCAGGAACGGGCCACGGGATTTCACTTCCACGACGATGGCTTTTGCCAGGCTCTCGATCTCCGAGTCGGACAAGTCGCGCAGGCCTGCCCAGTCGTTGGTCGGGGATTTATCATGGGCGTAACCGAGGGTGCCGAAAGGGTGGTCGAACTTCTCTTTCGCCCCGCCATTCACGATCAGTTCCTGTTCGCGGACGCTGGAGAGCAGGGCCTGCCATGCTTTCACCGAGGTGGAATTCACGTTGAACGCCCCCTCGACGAGCAGGTATTTCGGCAGCTTGTTGATTGCGGAGGGCTTGAGGGAGTCGCCGTCAAAGAGCTCATCCAAGGCCGCTTGGAGGGGCACGCGTGAGTGGTAGGCGAGGCGTTGGTTGCGAAGTTTGCCAGTGCTTTCGGCGAGTGCGCGGAATTGCTCGCGCTGACTGCGGGAGTCCGCCGCCCAGGAGGAGGAACCCGTTGCCCGGCCATCGACGATTCCCGAAAGGAACCATGAGTCCCAGAGGGCGGTGTTGGCCATCCAGGAGGGATCGTGGTAGTCGCCGGCGAACACACTGTTTGAGGCGATGAACGGGTTTGACCACGAGTTACCGATCGTCTTGGCCGTGGCAGGCAGGCCGTTGGCGTTCCCGTTGAGGGCTTTGCCCGGAGCTGCGAAACGCTGCACCAGGCCGCAGGCGATGGCGTTTTCGAAGGCGCCAAGGGAGAGAGGCGCTGCCAGCGGGATGCGTCGCTTGATGACGTTGAAGCTGCCGCCCAGCCCCACTTCGCGCGCACCGCCGTGGTAAAGCTTCCCGCCGTCCGCACCGGCCGGAAGCGAGCGGTCGTTGCCGAACTCGTAGTCCATCGGTTCCGCGATGGCCAGCAGTTGGGAGTTCTGCATCGTGAGATCCGTGTTAGCCGCCGTGGTCGTTGAGACGATCATGGTGCTGATCGCAGGTTCGTGAAAATGATAGGCGCGCGAGGGGAACGCGTTTGGCGGCTGCAAAGCAGTGCGGCTTATCTCCACATTCGGCATCGTGGTGACCATTAACACCGGCATCGGTTTCCCGATGAACTCCTGAATCCCCAGGCGCTGCGGGGGCGAGATCGAATTTTGCATGTAGCGGTTGATCGGTGCGGTGGTCAGCACGCTGCCCCCGCCACCCGCGAGCCGGTGGGTGCTCATGGAGAGGTCCGTGCCGCCGGAGGAGTTTCTCAGTTTCGCATAACAAGAGATCCAGCCGCTGGGTGTGGCTCCGTTGGTGGCCGCGGCGGGGATCATCGTGAAGTCCATGGTGTCGGTGGGCACCAACCCGGTGGCACGGAGACCGTCAACGGCGGCGTCGTAGGCGTTATCCGTTGACCATCTTTTATCAGCAATGCGCAACCCGCCGCGTGGAAGATAGCCGCGCTTCAGGTTGACGCTCTCCGATGATGTGTCGGTGGTGGATGCGCCAAACACGGCGGCCTCCCCCGGCTCGAGCGTGAAGCCCCCGCTGATGGAGGATTTGAAGTAGGGGTAGTTGATTGCCTGGACGGTGGGGGGGTGTTTGACCGAATTGTTAGCCCTGCGGATGTTCCACTTGGGCCTGTAGGGGAAGCCCTCCATCTCCATGCGGAGAAGCACGCCGGCCGGCCACACGATCGGGATGTCGTTGGGGTTCGAGGTGGCAACCATGGCATCGATCATGGCTTCGATGCGGTAGGTGCCCGGCGCGGCGTCAGGCTCTGCAATGAAAGACAACATGACGCTTTGTGCCTCCATGACAGGTTTTCGATAGATGAAGAAACGATCCTGAGCCATGTCCTCCTTGCTGTTCTTGTTGACCAGGCGCGGCGCCCCCGCGCTCCAGTCAACCTCGCGGTGGAGTTGATGGAACAGGTGGAGTTCCTCCAGGTTGATGCCCCAGCGGTTCGCACCGGCCGCGTTTGCGGACACGCCAGCCATATTGGAAATCGCACCCGAATCGGAGATTTGGAAGCGGTTCATGCGGCCGTCGGCGAGATAGAGGGGCTTGTTTTCCAGTTCCGTGACTGGGCGGGACAGGAGGTTGGTCAGGTCGCGCTTGAGGTGGCCTGCGCGCACGTCGCTCAGCACGCCGGCGGAGTGTACGGTGATGCCGTGGTTCAGGGAGCCAACACCGCCCGGGCCAAGTTCCGCCGCGAGGTTGACGCTGCTGTTGGTGACGGCGGTGGAGCGCTGTCCCGGTTTCCAAACGAATTCCTTCAGATCCGGAAAGGCCTGATGACCGACATGGGGCGGAGACTGGGCATCAAAGAGGGGGCTGGAGGTAGGCGACGCGTCCGGCCCTGCGTTGATCTTTGCCTTGGTGGACTCGTCGGAGATCCACCAGGCGAACTTGCCGCGTTGGTTGCCAACGTTTACCCCATACATTGGGACGCTGACCAGATCGTCAGGGCCGGCGGTCCCCCCCAGACTTTCAGCTCCGACAAGCGTGACCTTGTCAGCGGTGCCACCGCTTGCTGGGTCCACTCCAGAAGCGAGCCAGCCGCGGAATTTCAAGCTGCGCGATTGCGGAGTTTCCGCATCCCCCGGAGTGGCGGCGCTCCAGGCATCGTAAACTGCGGTCCAATGAGGCTGACCACCCGGGGGAGGACTCGTGCCCGCGTCGTGAGGGGCGGAAATGCGAGAGTCCGGACCCATCTCCTTCTGTAACTCGCCAATGGCCATCATCAGAGCCATGCGCGCGTTGGTGCGTGCGACTGCCATCGCTTCTCCCTGCGAGGAGGAGCGCAGGGAGATGGATGACAGGCTCAGCAGTCCGACCGCGATGACGGTTAGAAGAATCATCAACGAGAGGGTGACAACGAGTGCGAAGCCGCGTTGAACAGAGAAATTGCAGGGTGGTCTGGAATGAACCATGGGTTTGAAATGTTGGGTTTGGCAAAATAGAACCGAGATTTTTCACGATTTCCGATTCAACAGGTTGTATCGAAAAATCCACTGCAATGTTTTGGTAAAATGGGCGGACTCCCTGGAACGACGCACACTACCATCTATCTAGAATATTAAGCCGATGCAGTGGTTTTCGTCCATTCCCCCAACGGGGTGAAACCCATCCCCCAAACGGGTGATTCGCCAGGCGGAGGATCTCATCAATTGCTGTTCTCCGCTGGGTTCCACCATTGATCCATCTCCCGGCTCAGATTCGTCACCTTGTCTGGCTGCGTCGCAGACAAATCGGTTTTCTCCCACGGATCGTTTTTCAAATCGTAGAGCTCCGGTTTGGCGGCGGGCCGGTTGCGCGGGTCGGGCGAGACCAGCTTCCACCACCCGTCAATCGCCCAGCGGTTTTCCAAACCGCGCGTCGGGTGATCCACGTCCGCGATGAAGACGGCGTATTGTTCGCCGAAAATCCGTTTGCGCTTCGCAACGGACTGCTCGTCCGTTAGGTCGATGCCTGGCAATCCCGCCGGGGTCTGCGTTTCAAGCAGAGCGGCAAGTGTCGGCCATAAATCCACGTTGCTGGCAAGATTTTCGGTGTCCATGCGTGGCCTCAACCGGGCGGGCCATGAGATCATAATGGGCGTGCGCACGCCGCCTTCGTAGGGCGTGAGCTTTGAACGCGGGGCGAAGGCGTTGGCTTTGTCGGGATTCTGAATCCAGCCGTTGTCGGTGGTGTAGATGATGATGGTGTTCTCGCGCAGTCCCTTTTTTTCCAGATCGTCCAGCAGTTCGCCGCAGGTTCGGTCGAACCATTCGACGTTGGCCCAGTAGCGCGCGACCGGTTCGCTGGGTGCGAGCTTCTTGTGTTTCTCCAGCAAATCCGCCGGCGGATTGTGGGGGTCGTGCGGCAACATCGGCGCATACCAGACGAAAAACGGCTGGTCGCCCGCCTGCGCGATGAAGTCCTGGATCGGCTTCAAACCTTGCCGGCCGATTTCCAATCCTTTGCCACCGTGGCGGTCGCCCTTGCCCGTGCCCGCCGTCATGGCGTGCGAGAAGCCTGTGGTTTTCACCGGGTCTCCCTCCCACCACTTGCCGGTTTGTAACGCCACGTAACCACTCTCGGTCAGGTTGCGCACCAGGTTCGGGCGCTTGGCAAAGTGGTCGATGACGGTCTGATAGTAGCGGGTGTATTTCGGATTTCCGCGGGATCTCTGCGGCTTGACATCCTTGTCGGGTAGGACCGGGTCATTGCCGGTCACGCCGTGCTGATGCGGATAGAGTCCGGTGACGATGGTGGCCAGCGATGGCCGGCACAGCGGCACCGGCGAGTATCCGCGTTGATAGACCAGGGACTCCGCCGCGAGTTTGTCCAAGTGCGGAGTGGCGATGTGCGGGTGGCCCATGAAGCCGTAATCGTTCCATGCCTGGTCATCCGAGATGATGAAGATGATGTTAGGGCGCGATGGTTTTTCCGCGGCATGGGTGAGTGTGCTGACGGTGACTCCTGCAGTGGCCAGTATGGCGAGGATCTTGAATTTTAGTTTCATGAAACGGATAGATGTGCTTGTCATGAACTGGAGCATGGAATCCACGGATTTGCGATTCTCCGACGATTGGGGAAGCGGACCGGGTGACGAACGAAAAGGCGGCGCGGCAGGGACAAGCCGCCGCGCCGCCATTGACGCACATCCTGAATCTTATGGACCGGTGACCTTGAGGCGGGCGAAGTTCTTCGTGCCGGCCGGGAAGGTGTAGGTCACGTTGGTGCCGTCAATGTGAACGGTGTCGGGAATGTTGGGGTCCAGGCTGGTTGCCGCTGCGGACCACGTGCCTTGCGCAAGCGACGGGGAGATTTGCACTTCAAATCCGCTGGGGCCGTATGAGCCGGTGTATTCGTCATCCTTGATGAAGGTGACTTGCAGGCTGACTCCCGCCGGAGTGACACCGGGAATCGCGGTGAAGCCGGTGGTGTTGCCGTTAGGGCCGCCGATGAAGTATTCGATGCCGTTGGAAACGCCGTCGTTGTCGTGGTCGTCGGCGAGCGATTGACCGGTGGCGCTGTTGGTGGTCTTCCAGGTGCTGAAACCGGAAACGTCCACGTCGGCGGTGAGGTCGCCTTCCGCATCCAAGTCGAAGTTGGTGAAGCCGGCCGCGGAGATGGCTAGAAGCTGGAGGTCGGTCAGACCGCTGCTGCTGCTGAAGTTGAGCGAGGATGTCGTGGTGCCGGAGAAATCCAAGTCTCCGGTGAGGTTGAGCGTGCCGGCCCAGGTTGCCGTGCCGCTGGTGAAGGCGAGTCTGGCACCCGTGGCCACGTTGATCGTGGCGGCTCCGGTGATGTCCAGAGTGCCGGCGGTTTCCGTGCCGCTGGTCGCCGCATTGAGGGTGGCGGCGGCGATAGTGACGTTCGTGGTATCCGGCAGCACATTGCCTGCGACCAGTCTCAAGGTGCCTGCGGAGACAGTGGTGGCACCGGAATAACTACTGGATGTGCTGGTAATTTCCAACGTGCCGGCACCGGTCTTGTTCAGACCGCTCGATGTGCCGCCACTGAGCGCAGCGCTGATCCTTGCATCAACTGCGGCGGAGCCGTTGTTGACCTGAATGATGCGAACCGACCCGGCGAAACTGATCGGATTCTGCCAGATGAGGGTGGCATCGGCGTCCGCAGCGGAGAGAATGAGAGCGCCTCCTCCACCCGGAACGAAGCCACTGTTGTTCCATGTCATCGTCGCGCCAGCGCCGCCCAGATTGACCGTGCGGTCGCCCCCGTAGGCGGCGAAACCGCCGGAGTCCGTCCACCGGACCTGTTCTGCAGTCGTTCCCCTTGCGCGGAGGAAATCAGCCGTCAGGCCGACGACACCGCCATTGAGGGTGAGGGCGCTGGTGCCGCCGGTGGCGGCGATGCCGCCAGGCAGTGCATTCGCGCTGTTGAGTTTGAGGATGCCGCCGCTGACGGTCGTTGTGCCGGTGTAGGTATTGGTGGTGGTGAGCGTGAGCGTGCGGGTGTTGCCAGCACTCAGTGTGAAGCCGCCGATTCCGGCAATGCCGCCGGTGCCGCTGATGGTATAGTCGTGATCGTCGCTGTTCATCGTCACGCCGACGGGTGAGAACACGCTGTTTAGGGTGACGACGGGGTTTCCAGTG
Source organism: Akkermansiaceae bacterium (assembly GCA_041736495.1). GTDB lineage: Bacteria > Verrucomicrobiota > Verrucomicrobiia > Verrucomicrobiales > Akkermansiaceae > Luteolibacter. The sequence goes on along the minus strand of JBGSTM010000356.1, from coordinate 36,770 downwards.
GCACCCGCCGCATCGCCGAACAGCACGGCATCGAGAGTGTCGAAGTAGGTGGTGGAAGCTGGAAGCGCGGCTCCATCCACCCAATTGGAGGTGGAGGTGTCCCATGTGCCGCTGCCGGTGGCCCAGGAAACCGGACTTCCCGCAGCATTGGCGGTGACATTCAGGAAGAGCGTGTTGGAAGAGACGCTGAAGGTTCCTGCGAGGCGGTGGGTGAGGACCGTGGTGAAAGCACTGCCAGTGGCGGCACTGTTTGTCCAAGTCACCAATGGGTAAGCTTGGCCGACCGCGAGGCTGGAAACCGCATTGCCCTCGACCAGCAGGCTGAGATCGGTGCCGACGTTAAAATCGACCACGGCGAGAGGTGCGACGGTGGTGCTCGGGGTGAAGGCGCCGTAGTCGATGACGAGGGTGGAGCTGCTGTCCAGAGTGAGATCGCCGCTGCTGACGTGCTGGCCATTGTCTGCTGCGACGAGAGCACCCGCACCGGTGCCACCGCTGACGATAACGTCCGAGGCGTTGCTTCCGGCGGTTGAGAATTTCAGTTTGCCTCCGGTGTTTTTGGTGAGGGTCCCGGCACCGAGGGACACGGCTCCGGTCACCGTGGTCGTGCCGGTTCCGTTGATGGCCAGGCTATGTGCCCCGTTCGCACTGATGGATGCGACGGTTAGAGATTTGGGGGAATTGATGCTGTTGGTGAGTTCCCGGCTGCCGTTGTTGACCAAGAGATTGCCAAGCGACAGGCTGAAGTCACCGGACACGGTTCCATTCGCGTTCAGCACGGCCTGGTTGGTGATCGTGCGGTCGGCGTTGCTCGCCTGGACAACGGCACTACTGCTGTTGAAGATGAGGTTGCCGCTGGCGAGGCCGCCGTTGCTGTTGCTTCTGAGGTGGAGAGTGCCGGTCGCGTTGACGGCGGTGGTCGTGGCCTGGCTGTTGCTTCCGCCCAATACAAGGGTGCCGTCGCTGACGGTGGTATTGCCATTATAGGAGTTCGCGCCGTTGAGAATCCAGGTGCCGGCACCTGTTTTGACCAAACTGGTGAGGCCGGCGCCGCCTGTGTTGGGAATGATCGCGCCCGTGATCGTATTGTTGCCGGTGTTCGAGCCGCCGAGCGTCAAGGAGCGACTGGAACTTGTTACATTGGTTGCCGCTTGGTTGAACGCGGCATTCGAGAAGGTCAGCGTGTGCGCGGCGTCCGTGTTGTTGTTGAGAATCGTCGCCCCGCCGGAGCCGTTGGCGCTGACTCCTATGCGGACCTGCCGGTTCGTGGAAGACGGGGAAGTGCTGCCGATGAGTTCCAGAGTTGACGGATTTGATCCCGCACCGATTTGGATGAGTCCATTGGCGATCGTGGTCGGCGCACCCAAGGAACTGTTCGTATTCAGATTCGCCAGCTTGGTCACCTGGAGCTTGAGGGTGTTGGCGGTGTTATTGCCTATCACTGTCCTGCCGACGAATGTACTCGCCTCGTTGGTGAGCGCGAGTGTCCCGGAGCCTGCTATCAGGAACGTGGTGGCCGCACCGCCCATGACGGAACTGATGGTGTGGGTGGCACTGTTGACGGTGATCGTCTGTGCGTCCAAATTCGTGAGGGTGCCGCCCGAGAGGACGATGGCCCCGGAGCCGGAGGCGAAAGTCATGTTGCCGGCACTGACGGTGCCCGAAACGGTGATGGTGCCCGCGCCGAGGCCGGTGGCTCCGTTGCCGAAAAAGACGGCGTCGGTGGTGGTAGTGGTGACGTCGGCAGGGAGCAACTCACCTGTCCCACTGGTGCTCCAGCCTTGCGTGGCATTGCCGGTGGTCGGCTCCGTCCAAGTGCCGGCGGCAGTTCCGAAACCTGCTGCGGCACCATCGGAATCCCAGTAATAATCGAGAGCGGAGGCGGAAGGCGCGGCGAAATGCATGAGCAATGCCGCTGTGAAGATGGGGGAGAGACGGACTTGCAATAGGTTTGGCTTTTTCATGGGATTCTGGGTTGTTGAGTCGGGGATTTTAATTTGGAGTTTTGGAGTCGCCGAAGGCAGGGATGGCTGAATGCGGACACTTTGACGAATGTTATCATCTGGCGCAGTGTGGAGAATCCTCAAGTCCGCTGTCCATCCCATGACCGGGTGAAAGCCCACCCCCCAAACGGGTGAGGCGGCACGAACGAGAGAGGGAACACGCTGATTCTCTCGCCAGTCCCGGTGCCAATATGGTCCAGCGATCTATCGCTTTACGCAACGGAGCGATTCCAACGACACAACGGAAGAAGGGCGGAAGCCCTGCAGGGCAGTCGGATCAATTACTGAGAATCCAGCAGCGCGAACGCGGACCGGAGCTCATGGCCAAGTGGAAACCCCGGCGGAGCTTTCGGATAGACGCCAAAATGTCCGCCCCGCGCCCGGTGAAACCGTAACTTCGACCCGGCGGCGTCCACCAGAAAGGGTTGTGATAAAACCTGCGGAAATCTGCGTTTTCGCCCATGTGCCAAAGTCATTGGAAGATTCCACCGCCAGGCGCGGTCTCGCCGGTTGGCCGGCCGCCACTTCAAAGACGACGCGAGATCCCGACAGATCAAGACTGAGCGGCGGGGTGGATTCGGCTAGCGCCGGATCGCGGCCGAGAACGCGCTCGATGACATCGGGCACGCCGTCGTTGTCCGTGTCCATGTGGGCGCGATAATCGGAGGGGGTCATGAAGGTGACTCCATCCGCGATCAGGTAATCCACAAAATTTTTGAAGGTTTCGAATTCCGCCACATCCCAACCACTCGGGTGTCCTTGAAGGACGAGGTAAGGCTGGTTTTTCTTGGCCGAATAGCTCGTGACGAGCGTATTGTAGTCGAGAAGATTGCCGGTCGAGACCTCGATGTTGAACACGGGGAGATTGAGATTCAGATGGCGCGAATCCGTCGAGCCGAAAGCCGCCGACCCGAGGAACGAGGTCTGCATGTCCGGATCGGTTTCGAGCACCTGTCGGGTGACAGCGTCGTTCGCATTGAAGGGAGCGCCAAATGTGGTGAATGGAAACCCGAGCCGCTCCCGGGCGAGGGCCTGGGTGGTTTGGAAATTTGAGAGTTGGTAAGCGTAAGTGGTTCCTTTGAATTCGTAGGATCCGGGAGGGTCGAGGGTTCCGGGGGGATTGTCCCGGACATGCAGGTAGCCGTGATTCCAGAATTCCACGCGGCCGGCGTCATGGATCTGGCGAATGCGTGTGGTGTAGATGGAATAGGGGGTTTCGAGCGAATTGCCGATGATGCCCACCGATATGACCAGCGGTTTCGTGGCGGAATAGTCGAACAGCCGGTTCCATGCGGCGGAGAATGCGGTCACCTCGGTGGCGGCACCGGCAGTCAGATCGTCCAGTTTGAAGACCACCACCGGGGAGACCGGAGCAGGCACGGGCGGGGTAGGGGTCATGGAAATTTCGACCCAATCGACTTCGAAATTGTTGCCGGTGGCGTCGGTGCCTCCGATTGGATCAAAACGGAAATAACGAATTTCGTCCGCAGTGAATGCGGGGGTGCCGGCGGAGATATCCGCAGTGACGGTGAAGAAACCATCTCCGGAGTCCACAGCGCTGAAGGATCCGCTGGAGATGGTTGTTGCTCCGCTCGTTCCGGTATTGCCGTTGAGAACGACAGCAATGCTCGTGTTGGACCATGACGTTACGGTGACGGAGTCTTCATCTTTTTCCCGGACCCGGAATTTGACCGTCGTCCACGAGGCCGCTGCAGGCTTGGTGGCGATCGGTGTGCTGGAGTTCCTGACCAGGCGGGGATCGCCGCCTGGCGATGTTCCAGTCAATAATCCGCCGGCGACGCTCACGGTGAAGGTGGCGGTTGCAGAGGAGTAAGCGATGAATCCCTGGGCGTCTCCATCGGTATTAAAGCCAATGGTGGTTGTATTCTGGGCGGAGAGGGTCGGCGGAAGGAACGCGGCGAGGGCGAGAACGTGCAGGATGGAGCGGGAGAATCGGATTGGATTGGATTTGCGGGGTTCCATGGATTTTGTGGTTGAAGTGGATGCCGCTGGCCCCCATGTGCAGGTCATCGGTGGCGGTCGCTGCCGCGAACCTGTTGCATTCCGGTGGCCAGGCGCGAGCCGATGGTGAGATTGGCGGGGGTCCCGAGATGAATCTTGCTCGACCCGCCCATGGGAAGGTCATCGGTGGTGACCAGATAGTTGCGTGGGTTGGCGGTTGCCACTGCGGCCTGCGCCGCCTTCACCGTGGCGAGACGGGCCGGATTCAACAAGGTCTGGTTGTTGGAGAGCTGCACGATGCCGAATTTCAGGTCTTTGCCGTAGGTGGCACGGATGTCGGCGATGAAACGGGTGAGGCTGGTCTTGTAGGCCTTGGCGGTGGTGGGGGAGCCGGCGTCGGCCTCGCCCTGGTGCCAGACCATGCCTTCGAGTTCGACGGTGGCTCCGGGGTAGAGGGGCGCGAGGGAAGCCAAGGCGTTGTTGACCGTGGTTTGGAACGCCTGGTAATCGGGGCCGTCTCCGGTGGTGGTGGCATTTCCGCCGGGGAGCCAATCGGTGTGGAGGCTGGAACCGCCACGGGTGTGCTTGACGAGCGCGATGCGGGCGGTTGGAGCGCCGAGGGCCCGATGGATCCCGATGCCGAAATTGAGTTCCGGACCGAAGCCGCCGACGTTTCCCTTCATGGAGCCGCTGCCGGGCTGCAGCCGGAGCCATTGGTTGGCTGGCAGGGTGCTGAAGCCTCCGCCGCTGCCATGGTAGAAGTCGATGTCCGGCTGGGGTGCCCGCAGCGCGGCGGGGAGTTGGGAGGAGATTCCATAGCCATCGGCATTCGACTGGCCGCCGACGAGGTAAACGAGCACCTTGTTAGGTTTCGGGGCCGGAGTTTGGGGTAGGGCCGCAGTGCGCTCGAATCCGATTTCCCGCAGTGCCACAAAGCCATTTCCACTGATCCGGTTCAAGATCACCAACCTGACGGAGCGGACGTTAGGGTAAGTCGATCCGAAGTCGAATGTCTGGGCGGCGTAGGTTCCTGTCGCCGGGGCCGCCGTGGCGGTGCCGCTGAAGCCCGCGCCGATCTGGCTGCCGGCTCCGCCGCTGTCGGAGTGAAAAGTCAGGGTGAAGTTCTTCACGCCGGCATGGGTTGCCGCGGCACCGTTCTTGTTGCTGTGATTCCAGAGATGGAACCTGGTCAGATCGACCGCAGTATTGAAATCGAGCGTGATGGTCACCGGGTAGCCTCCAGCAGGCGGATTGGTGGTGGCATAAGAAACATTGCCGACTGCCGCGTCATCGAGACCTGCGGGCGAATCATGTCCGGCATTCTTCAGATTTCCGATGGAAAAAACGGGGCTGAATTCCCCACCGCTCGTGGTGGCACTGTCGTGGTAGACAAAATCCGCCCGGACGCCATGGGCGAGGATGAGAACCAGGGGCAGGCATTTGAGGATGTGAGTCATGGCGGATGGATTCAGCGGCTTCAAGGATGGCTAACCGGGAGGATTTTCAGGGTCAACTGCGGCGGGGCGTCCTCCCATTTTTCGATGATCAGGTGCTGTTTTTCCTGATCCCAACGGATCCCCCGCGCTTGGTTGAGAGCACGATCACCGGTGCTGCTGACGATGCTCAACTGCCCGTCAGCAGGCTTCAAGGCCATCACCAGTCCCTCGCCGATCTCTACCCGGAATCCGGCGGGATAGTAGCGGTTCGCCGACACGAAGATCTCCGTGCCGCCGAGCGTGGCGTCCGGTTGCAGGCTGATTTCCAAGGTTCGCGTTTCGAAGTTGAATCCGTAGTCATCGATGCGGCCCGCCACGACGAGCGGTCGCGGGCGCGCCAGCGGATCGATCAGGTATTTCCGCTCGGTTTTTCCCGTCGGACTGGTGTCGGAAAAAATGGCCCACGTGTATTTGGTCTTCGATTTCTTGTTCTCGAGGGGCGAGCGCGAGCCGATGAACCAGGCTTTGATCCCGCCGATGCCTCGATTGTCGAGATCCGCGGCGGTGTCCTGATAAGCCTTGGTGTAAACGGCCTGTTTCTCAAGATTGGAATCCACCGTCAGCGCGACGGATGGCCCCCACTCGCCTAGCAGCAGCGGTGCCTTGGAAAGCGCGGCCTCGCGCTCATAACGGTCGAGTGTTTCCCGCATCGTCTTCATGTCGATGGTGTACATGTGAGGCGCATAGATGACCCGGCTGCGCCCGATCGATTCTTTCATCGGAGTGAACGGTCCCACACCCTGCCCTTTGTCCCTGAACAAGGGTTGGTAAAGCGCCCACTTTTTAGGGCTGATTGCATGCAACGCGTCGGTGAGACGGCGCAGTGTCGGCATGAGGTTTTCCCGGACACAACGCTGCTCGTCGGGATCCAACCCGAGTTTCGGCTCGTTGAGCAGGTCGTAGCCGAACACCGAAGGGTCGTCCCGGTATCGAATCCAGATTTTCTCCCATGCTTCTATCAGAGCGTCCTGGCTGCCATGGGTGTTTTTCCAGAGCGCATCCCACTGACCGGCATCAAATCCCTTGATGCCATAAACCACCAGTTTGAAGATGGTCTTGAGTCCGGCCTCCCTGGCCATCCTCACCATTTCATCGATCTGGGCCAGATAGGAGGGATCCGCCTTGTCGCCCGGCCAGCCGCCCAGCCGCCCGAGTGACAGCCGGATGACCTGGAAATTCGCCCCCATGCGCACCATGCGGCGGTAGTCATCGGGGGTGTAGCGGATGGCTCCCTTGCTGTCCTCGGTGATGGCGACGAAACCGCCGGGCACGAGTTCGCGTCCCAGTTCATCCGGGATGAATTGCGCGGCCGGCCCGGCGGTCGCGGTCAGTGGAGTAAAAGTAAATCCAAACAGGAGGAGGCGCTTGATGATGTCGGTTAGGGCTTTCACAGATGTATGTTCGCGTTTCATGGTCTCGGTTCCCGCGGGCCGGCGTGGCTGGGTGCGCGGTGGCCTACAGCCGACTGATCAGGGTTGCGGTTTCCAGAAGACGTTGTTTTCTCCGCCGGCTTTGTCGATTGCCTCAAAGTCGGCTTTGCCCATCTCGGCGACATGGCCGTCGAAATACACCACCAGAGCTTTGTCCCGGTGGCGGTAGGCAATCTCGCCACCCGAGGTCTTTTCATCTTTCGGATTTTCGAAGTCCCATTTGTAGCGGTTTACGTAGGTGGCGCGGAAATCGGTGGCGGTGGCGAAGACCATGGAACGCGAGGGATCGGTTAGGCGGTTCAGATTGTAGCCGTATTCGGTATTGGGTTTGGAACCTCCGATGCCGGTATCGTTCATGCCATAGGAGGTGTAAACCCTGTCATACAGCTGCCTTTTGGCGCGCACCACCTTGGGATCCAGCATCTCAAGCGGTATGGCGGTGGCGGTGTCTTTCTCCAGCTCCTCGGTTGGCTTGCCGGTCAGGCTGACAAGGTATTCCACGTTCTGGAACCAGCGATTGCCAGCCTTGCCCGCGTCGTCAATGGTCTTGAATGGAACGCATTTGCCGTTGTGATCGGTGGCGTAGGTCATGTTGGCGATTTGAAGTTGGCTGAGATTGCGAATCGAGTTGGTCTTGCTGGCCATTTCCCGGATTCTTTTTGTTCCGAAAAAGGCCAGGGCGGCGAGAGAAGCGATGATCACGATGACAACCAGCAGTTCGGTCAGAGTGAACCCACTGTGGATTCCCGCGCTTTGGTTTTTGGAATTCGGGTTTTTCATGGATTGGGGGTTCGTGGGTGGATTGTTGGAAACCGACACTTCATGCGATGAAACTGCCATAGGCTCGCCATGGCCGTCTATCCCGCAAGCGGGTGGAATGTATCCCCCAAGCGGGTGAGCCTGCGGGTGGTTGGGATCCTGAGATTTCCAATCGGGGGCAAGATTCATCCGCCGGGAGTGACGGCTTTGGCAAGATCCGCAAGGATGATGGCGCATCGCCTGGGGAGTGCTTTCCCTTCATCAGAATTCCACGGCTCCCTCACCCTATTGGGGGATGCCGTTTCACCCGGTCATGGGATGGACGGCAAGCCACTTCACGTTATTCTCACCACTTGCCTACGTAACCCAGAAACGCTGTCCAGAACCTGAGGCCCCTGTTCCTATACGAGCAATTTCATTCTAAAACCTGTGCAATCCCTGACACAAATCTCGAATCTCCAGTCGTCCCCTCTAACCCAATCTCCAAACCCATGAGAGCCCGCCGCCTCTGCTTCCCACTCGCCGCTCTGCTCACCGCGCAGTCCGCCTCCGCCGTTGATTATTATTGGAAGGGTGTAACAATCGGTAACTGGAGGTCGCAAGATCCCGGCAATTGGTATACCGCCGCTGACGGGTTGACGCCTCATACAGCCTTTCCTAACAGTCTTGCGGCGTCCGATCTATTTTTCAACATCACCTCCGCGAACGCCGCAAGCAGCATCATCTCGAATGCCGGTGGTGCCCGCAATGCGAGATCCCTCACCTTCAACTCCAGTGGAACCACCACCATGCGTGCCGGCGGTAGTACCGCCAACAGCCTACTGACGATCGGTGCCGGCGGCATCACCCTCGGAGCAAGTTCGGGCAACGTGACTTTGGGGGATACCTCGGGTAGCTTCGGCACGCTTACCGTGGCTCTCGCCGCTTCACAAAGTTGGACGAACAACTCCGCGAGCACTCTCACGGTCAGCGGCGCGGTGAGCGGGGACTTCGCGCTGACGAAGGCCGGTGCCGGCACGCTGGAACTTACCAATGCCAACACCTATTCCGGGACCACCATTCTTTCCGCTGGAACACTCAACATCAACAACGCCGGCAGCGGTGGAACTTCTTCCGCCATCGGCACCAGTGCTTTGACCATCTCCGGCGCCAGCGTCATCGACAACTCGACCGGTGCGGACATCATCCTCAGTACGAGCAACGCGCTCAATCTCGACGCGAACTTCACCTTCACCGGCACCAGGAGCCTGAGCATTGGAACAGGTGCGGCCACCACACTCTCCAACAACCGCATCATTACGGTCAGCGCCAACACCTTCACCCTTGGTGGCAATATCGCCGCCGCCGCTCACAACCTCACGAAATCGGGTGCGGGCATTCTCGAACTCAGCGGCACCAACGCCCTCACCGGTTCCACCAGCATCAGTGGAGGCATGCTGAAAATCAGTGGCACCTCCTCGTTGAGCACCGGCAACCTGATCTTGGGCGGCAGCGGCATCCTCGGCCTTGCCAATGGCAATTTCTCCCGCACGGTCGGCAGCGGAGCGGGGCAGGCCCGGTGGAGCGGCTCCGGCGGTTTCGCCGCCTACGGAGGCGATCGCACGGTGAATCTCGGTGCCACTGTCGGGTGGTCCACCACTTCATTCCTTTCGGGCACAGATGCACTCGTCCTCTCCGCTGCTGACGCCGATGCCACCTTGATCTGGTCGAGTGGCCTCAGCTTTGCCGGCCAACAACGCACCATCCAGGTCAATAAGGGCTCCGTCGCAGTCGATGCACGAATCACCGGCAAGCTCACCGGCGGGACTTCGAGCGGCTTGAACAAGACCGGTGCCGGCACGCTGGAACTGACCAACTCGAACAACGATTACACCGGTGCGACCAACGTCAACGCCGGCACGCTGCTGATCGGCACATCAGGGAGTCTGGCCAATACGAGTGCCGTGACCGTCGGCGGGGCTGCGGCGACCGGCACTCCCACCCTGGGCGGCGGCGGGACGATTGCTGGAGCCACCACCATCGCGGCGGCAGGTGGCGGAGCGGTGGGCACCCACGCTCCGGGTGTCGCAGGCGTAAGCGGAGGCGTTGGTTCCCAAACATTTTCCAACAACCTCACCTACCAATCCGGCTCGATCTTCGAGTGGGATATCAACACCGCCGCAAACACCAGCGACAGCGTGAGCGTGGGCGGGTCCTTGATCGTTGACTCCGCAGCGATCTTCAAAATCGTCAGCAGCACGGCCTTCACCGACGTGTTCTGGGATGCGACGCGCAATTGGAACGTATTTGGCGGAAAGGACTTTGATGCGTTCACCCTGGATTTCGTTGCAAACAATGTAGCGTTGAACGCCGTTGATTTTGCGAGCGAGGGAGCCTTCACTTTCACCAACAGCGGCGCCACCCTCACCTGGACCGCCGTGCCCGAGCCCGGCAGCGCGCTGGCCGGCCTGCTTCTCGGAGCCGGCCTGCTCCGCCGCCGTCGTAAATAAAACTGGCTGCTTTTGAGCCTTGGAAGGAAAATGGTTCAGCAGGAGCAAACAGAGGAAACGGAGAATGAATGGGTGAGAAACCTATTAGCTGGTAAGGGAAGGTATGGGATTCCATGGGTTTGTGGGAGAGGTTGAAGTGTGCGTGAAACGAGAGCCGGATCACTGAATCTCCGGACGCAGCATGAGAACGTGCCCCGTCCATTCCATCATCCTGGAAAGAGAAATCAAACCGCAGATGAACACAGATCAACGCAGCTAATCACAGAGTTGTTAGCTGGGCTCCAGCCACCCACAGGTTAGCGCCCGATTTCTCATTAGTCTCTAAAATCAATGTTTATCTGGGTCCATCTACGGTTCGCTTTCCTCTTCAGGATAATCGGGTGAAAATCCTGCCTCGAACGGGTGATGAAACCGGAATCAAGGGATGACCTTGAGCCGCGCGAAGTTCTTGCCACCGGGAACAAGCGGCAGGGTGAGGGTGACGGTGTCCTTGCCCGCCGCCGGGATATTCTTGGCGACCGTGAGGCCTGGATTGTTGGAAACGGCGGTAGCAGGAACGGTGTGGACGACGGGCCAAGTGACCAAGCCATCTCCCACCTCGATGACAAGGGTGGTGGCGGCGTCGATGGAGGCCTGGTCGCGGATGAAGGTGAGGACGAAGTTTCCGCCGGAGTTGGTGACGGTGGGGAGTTTGGCGGAATCGCGGGTGTTGGCGGTGCCGCCGAGGACGTATTCGATGGCGTTGGGGATGCCGTCGTTGTCGAAGTCGTTGTCGGCAGTGCCGGTGGGGGCGTGGGTGGTCTTCCACACCGAGTAGCCGCTGATCAGATAGCCCATTTCATCCAGCGCGAGATATGCGGCGTTGCCATGGATCGTGATGAGGGCGAGCTGGGATGGCGTGAGCCCGGTGCTGTCCGTGCCGAAACGGAGCGACGAGCCGGAAACGAAATTGCCTGTTAGAGAGAGTGTGCCGCCGGACCATGCCACCGCGCTGCTGTCTGCGAAGGACAGCGCGGCTCCGGTGCCAAGGTTGAGGGTGGCCGCGCCGGTGATGACGAGTCTTCCCGCGGTTTCGGCGAAGGGGCCGGCGGCGAGTGTGGCATTGCCGATGGATATCTCGGAAGCATCCGGCAGGACGCCTGCGGCTCCCAGAGTGAGTGTGCCGGCGTCAAGGGTGGTCGGTCCGATGTAGGTGTTAGCAAGCGCGAGCACGGTGTTTCCGGAGCCAGCCTGCGTGAAGCCTCCGTCACCGGTGACGGCCACCTTGAAGGGATTCGTCCCCTGGGTGAGGGTGTCGCTGCGGTTTGCCGCAAGGATGGCTCCGGCTTCCACGATGATGTTCGGCGTGTTTTGTGAAACTCCGCCCACCGTGCCGCCATCGCCGATCATCAAGGTGCCCGCGCCGATGAGGGTGTCACCCCAGTAGGTGTTCTGCGCGGTGAAAGCGAGCGTGCCGGCCCCGGATTTGCTGAAAATGTTGCTCGTCCCGCTGCTGCCGCCGGCGATGATGCCACTCATGTTCGCGTCGATGACGGCCGAGCCATCATCGACCTGGATGATGCGGAGGTTTCCTGCTAGGGAAATCCGTTGCTGCCAGTCGAGTGTGGCATCGGCCGTGTCATGACTGAGGATGAGCACCCGGCCGGTTTTGATGGAATCCGTCCAGTTGATGGATGAGTCGCTGAATTTCACCGCACGGGTCGCACCGAATGCGGCGAAGCCACCCGAGCCGAGCCACTGGACCTGATTCGTGCCGGTGCCGATGGTGCGGGTGGTGAGATCCGCTGCACCCAGGCCGAGCACGCCGCCACCGCTGAGTTCCAGATTTCCGCTGGGCAGCGCGGCGGCATTTTGCAGCCGCAGCACGCCATCCGCCACGGTGGTGACGCCGGTGTGGGTGTTGGCATTGGCAAGGGCTAACACGCCGGGACCTGTCTTGCTGAAGCCACCACCACCGGAGAGCACGCCGCTCAGGATGGCATCCACGGCGGCCGCTCCATCGTCCACCCGCACGGTCCGCTTTTGCCCGGCGAAACTGATGCCATTTCTGAAATCAAGGGTGTGGGTGGCCGAGGCATGGCTGAGGATCAGGGTATTACCGGCACCTAAAATCGTCGTTTGCCAGGAAAACGCGCTTGTGCCGTTGTTCAGGCGCACCTGGCGATCCGCACCGAATGCGGCGAAGCCGCCGCTGCCGTTAGTCCAGTCCAACTGACCGGCACCCGTGCCCATTTGGCGGGTGAAGTCGCCACTGGCAAGCCCGAGCACTCCGCCTTCAAAAGCAAGCGCGCTTTCCCCGGCTCCCACGGCGTTGTCGATGCCGCCGGGAAGTCCGCTGGCAGCGTCGAGGCGCAGCAGCCCGTCATCGAGCGTGGTGACGCCGGTGTAGTCGTTAGGAGAGGCGAAGACGACAATTCCGGCCCCGGTTTTGGTCAATGCTTTCGCCCCGCTGATGCCGCCGGAGAAGGCCAGTGTGCCGGAGGCGGACTGGGTGAGGATGAGATGTTCCAGCAGCGAGACCGGCGCCGAGATGATGTCATTGCCGCCGCTCGTCTTGCTCAGCTTCGCGGTAATCCCGGAGTTGTTGAAGACCAGCGAACCACCGCTGGGGGCGAGGGTGAAGGCGTGAGTGCTGTTGGAATCGCCCAGAGCGAGGGAGCCGAGCTGGAATGCGCTGGTGAGCTGGATGGTCTGGTCACCGCTGATGTCGTTGTTGACCCGCACGTTGACGCCGGCGGCGTTCGGCACGGTGGCGGACGCCCAGTTGCCTGCGGTGTTCCATTGCTTGGTGCCGGCGGTGGCGGAGGTCCACGTGAAGCCGCCGGGAACCACCCCCGTGACGGTGGCGTTGTATTGGCCGATGCTGGCATAATCGGAATATCCGATCGTAGGGTCACCGTTTCCGATGCCATCCACGGAAAAATAAAATACCCCGGCGGTGACCGAGCGGGTGAGTGTGACGGGCTGGGTACCCCCGGTGCTTCCGCTGAGGTCAGGTGAAGTGGCGGTTTGCAGCAGGGCCCCGCCCGAGTCGTAGAGCTTCACCTCAAGGCGCAGGTTAGGGCCCTTCGGCGCGGGAGTGCCAGTGATGACCAGCGAACCGGTGACCGCATCGATTCGGAAGTAATCCAGATCCGTGTTCCGCTCAATGACGCCGTTGACAGATGCGGAGTCGGAGTCCGCGCTCAGTGTGGTCGCGGTGGCCACTGAGTTGCCGTGGTCGTCCGAGCGGTAAACGGCGCCTTGGGTGAGCATGACGGCGAGGTCGTCCTGAGTGTTGTTCGGGTTGGCATATTCGCCTTTGCTCCACTGACTGATCGTCCTGGTGTAGCTGGCACCCATGATGGGTGCCCAGTTGGCGTGGCCGCTGTAATAACCAGCCCCGCCCTCGATGCCGTCATGAAGCAGGCCAAGCGTGTGACCGACCTCGTGGCTGGTGGCCTCGGCGATGTTTTTCGCGCCATTTCCCGTGCCGGCGGTAAACACCCAGCAGGGCACATCCTGATTGGAATCGAACGAGCCGACAAACGCCACGCCACCCGCTCCACCGCTATACCAGTCATTGGCACTGCCGCCGATGCAGACGCGGATGCCATAGGCAGCATCACCGGAGCTCGTCTTTCTCAAAGCGTCCACCGGCGGCTCCTCGGTGGTGACGTCGATTTGATAGATCGAGAAATCCTCGGAGACGCGCTGCCAGATCTCGATGATGCGGTTGCGCTCGGTGGTGCTGAATGTGTCAGGATCTCCGTCGATGTCGTAGGGCGGGGCCGAGGCGCCGTCCTTCCAGTTTCCGGGGGTGTTGTCGACGTGGCCGTCGAAGTCGAGATAGATCACGCGGTTCGCGCCCGGGCGACTGTGCAGGATGAACGCTTCATTGGTGTCAAGCGGGCCCGGATCGGTGGGGCCTATCTCGGCGATCACTTCGTCTTCCTCCGGCGCTTCCTGCGCACAGTGCGGACATTTCAAGTCGCAGGCATAAAGAAGCTGTCCCTCGGGATCGACCCACAGGCTTTCGTCGTTGCGGAAAATCTTGCGGAGCTGCTCCGGGGATTTTCCATAATACGCTGCGACTTCCGGCAAACGATTCCCGAGTGCGGCGAGCGCGGCCTCGCCACGCGCCTTGGCTGCAATCCGGATTCCTGCGGGAAATCCGGGCTCGTGCGGCTTCTGCCCGCTGGCAGCCAACGGACACAACGCTAACAACGCGGCGATTAATTGCCTGAAAATCATGGGTTTGGGTTTAACTATTGGACCCGGCTACGGTGGCATAACCGCTGCCGGTGTCTAGCCCCCCAACCGGGTGATTCTTAGGGAACCACCTTGAGACGGGCGAATTTCGTCAGGCCGGAAACCGGCAGGCTGAGGGTGACGGTGTCCTTGCCTTCGACCGGAACGTCTTTTTGCACGGTCACTCCGGGGATGACTTCAACCGCCGTGCCGGGCACGGGATAGCTGGCGGTCCAGTCGGTTAGATTTCCGCATGTCTGGATCTCAACGGTGGTGATGCCGTCGATGGATTTATGGTCGCGGACGAAGGTGAAGGACAGGTTGCCGCCCGCAGTGGAGACTCGGGGGAGCATGACAAGATCGTTAGAACTCATGGTGCCGCCGAGCAGGTATTCGATGCCGTTGGCCACGCCATCACCATCCTCGTCCGCATTCGGGTTGGCACCGGTGACCGGGGCGTTGTTGACTTTCCACGCCGGGTAGCCGCTGATCAGATAACCCGAGCCGTCAAGCGCGAGATGCGCGGCATTTCCTTGGATCGCGATTCGGGTGAGTTGTCCTGCGGTCAGGCCGGTGTTGGTGGTGCCGAAGCGCAACGAACTGCCGGAGACGAAGGTGCCGGTGATGGCAAGGGTGCCGCCGCCGATGATGTCGTTCGTCCATTCGACGGCGCTGCTGTCGGCAAAGGCGATTTTACCATGAACATCGAGATCGATTGTGGCGGGGCCGGTGAGGTCGAGGGTGCCGGCGGTGTCGGTGAAAGTCGCCACATCGAGGGTGGCATCGCCGATGGAAACGGTGGTGGTTGGTAGGATGTCATTCGCGCCCAGTGTCAGGGTGCCGGCGTTGATGAAGGTCGCGCCGGTATAGGTGTTAGTTCCGGAGAGGATTTGGGTGCCCGTGCCGGTCTTGGTGAGGGTCATGCCCGCGGCTCCATTGGCGATGATGCCGGAGTATTCGAAGCTGGTGCCGGATTGCGGATTGAGTATGAGGGTGGTTAGATCCGCATAACCGCCTGGAGTTGTAGTGAAGACCGAAGCGAGGTTCTTGTCACCGACCAGGCCGCCGAGTGTGAGGGTGGTGGCGGTGGTTTGCAGGCCGCTGGTTGCATCGCCCGCCACGCTGCCGAGCGTGTCGAACGGGCTGTTTTGCAGGGAGGTGGCATGGCCGAGACTGAGGATGCATTCAAGCACGGTGGTGGTGCCGATGAACGTGTGGCCCGCGCCGGGGGCGAGGGTGAATTTGCCGGGGCCCATTTTGATCAGATCGAGATTGCCGATGATCTGGGCCGTCGGGTTGACGGGCTTGCTTTGGTAGGTGGAGGAGATGCCCGTGCCGCCGAACGTGAAATCCGTGCTGTTGTTGATGGTGAGCGTGGCACGGTCGGCTGAACTGTTGTTGATGCGCTGGTTTCTTGCGGTGAGGGTGCTGATGTTGTTGGTCAGCCCGGCGATGGTTTGGTCATAGCCGTTGAGATCGAAGGTGACGGTGCGCCCGCTGCCCGTGCCGCTACCGCCATTGAGTGTGAGAACCGTGGTGGCGGGCAGGACATCGGCGTAGGCGGCTTTGACACTCAGGGCGTTGCCGGAGTTTCCGGTGGTGATGGTGGTGGTGCCGGCATAGGAGTTGGCCGAGCCTAGGAAGATGGTTTGCAGGTTGCCACTGCTGCTCACATCGGGAGTGGTGAATCTCAGGTTGGCATCACCGCTGATGGATTCGAGCAAGGTGAAGGTGCCTTGAGCGGGGGTGTTGAGGCCGAAGGAAATCGTGGAGGTGGTGGCAGCGGCACCGAGAGTGATGGGCATGGCAACGGAGATGCCGGTGGTTTGGGTGGCGAGAGTCGCGCTGCTTGCGATCGAGATCGAAGCGGCTGCGCCAAGCGCGCCGATGTTCGCAAGGTTGAGCGTGCCGGCATTGATCTCGACGGGACCGGTGAACGAAGGATTCGCCCCGCCGAGAGTCAGCGTGCTGCTGGCGTTTTTCATCAGCGTGCCCGCACCGCTGATGGGACCGTTGAGCGCCTGGGAGGCACTGCTGTTATAGCGGAAGGTTGAGCCGCTGCCGATGTCGATGGCTCCGGCATAGGTACCATTGCCAAGGTTACCGGCTCCGCCGATTTCAAGGATGCCGGAGTTTGCGGCAAGCGTGGTGCCACCGATGAAAGAGTTTAGTCCTGTCAGAACGGCCGTGCCGGGTCCCGCCTTGGTGACGGGGAAGGAACCGGCAATGACGCCGCCAATCATCAGGGTCCTTCCCGAGGCGACATTCCAGATGTTGGCATCACCGAGGGTGAGCGGGCAGTTCAAGGTCAGGTTCGCGGTGGCGGAGCTCATGTTGATGTCATTCTCATTCGCTCCGAGAGTGAGGGTGTGGCCGGCGTTGATGGTCACCGTGCCGATCGGGTTGCTGATAGTGATTCCGGCCCATGTCAGATCCGCGCCGAGCACGGTGGTGTTGGCGGAGGTGACCGTGTTGTTCCAAATGGCGGTGGTGGAGGCATTCGGTGCAGCGCCGCCGACCCAACTGGTGTCTAGGTAAAGGTTGTTGGTGTTTTGAGCCTTGACGGAAACAGGCACGGTGATGATCACCAGATTCAACGTGTTGCCTGTTACTGTCAGGCTGGCGGTGCTTCCATCCGCCAATCCTCCGGTGCCGGCGGGGTTGAGAACATTCACCACCGAGGGAGCCGCACCGGAGGTCGATCCCCAGGTCATCAGCGGATAGATACCCGGTGCGAGACCGATGCTGGTGATAACGCGCACCGTGGGAATGGTGGAAAAAGCGGCGAGTCCCGTGACAACCAGCGGGCTGGCGGCACCGGGGGGAACGGAACCGAAATTGAACTCAAGGTTTCCCGTGGCGGTGGTTGAAAGCGCGGCACAGGTCCAGTTTTTGGTGTTGTCCGTGATGGAAACGCCGAAGGTCGCCAGCGCGTTGTTGATGACCACGGAAGAACTCGTGGAACTACCACCGACCACACCGAGAAGCCTGCCTTCGCTAATGGTGGTGGTGCCGGTCATCGTATTCACACCGGCGAGCGTCTGCGTGCCGGGACCGGTTTTAGCGAAGCTGATGTTGTTACCGTTCAGAATGCCTGAGAAGGCGTGGTCCGTGGTGTTGTTGACCGTGAGTGTGGCAGCCGCACCGGAGTTGAGGACCTGCTGGGATCTCAGGCTGCCGGCGGGTGTGTTTTGCAAGCCACCGATTGTCTGGTTGAAGCCACCGAGATCGAACTCGGAGAAACGGCCGCTGCCACCGCCAGCGACGCCGTTGATCGAGAGCACCGTGGTTGTCGGCAGGGCGTTGGCGATACCGAGTTTGACGATGAGATTGGCCCCGCTTGCGGCAGGATTGAGGATGGTGCCTCCTGTGTAGTTGCTCTGCGCATTGAGCCGGATCGTTTGCTCGGAATTGTTGGCGACGGTGGACAAGGATGAAAAGGTGACATCCCCCGGGCCGGAGATCGCCCCGCCGAGAGTCAGGGTGGAAACCGTGCTGCCAGTGCCGAAATCGGGAGCGTGGATTTCCGGGGTGCTGCTTGTGTTGATGGGCGCGTTGATGGTGGCGTTTTGCACGGAAGTCCTGAGTGAACTGGTTCCGGTCAGCGTGAGTGCGCTGGCAGCGCTGAGGGCATTGCTGTTGCCCAGGATGAGCGTGCCGGAATCGAGCGTGACGGGTCCGGTGAAGGAGGTGTTGGATCCATTGACCGTCAACACGCTGCTGCCGGTGTTTTTGATCAGTGATCCCGTTCCGCTGATGGAACCGGACAGTGTCTGGGCGGCGCTGCTGCTGTATTTGAGAACCGAGCCGCTGCCGATGGCGATGTTTCCGGCATAGGAACCATTTCCGAGCTTGCCGGAACCGCCGATTTCGAGAGTGCCGGCGGAAAGGGTGGTGGCTCCGGTGTAGGTGCTGGATCCTGAGAGGGTTTGTGTGCCAGGACCGGTCTTGGTGAGTGTCATGCCCGCCGCGCCGTTGGCGATCGCTCCGGAGTAATCCAAAGACCCACCGGTGTCCGGATCGAGTGTCAGCGCGGTCAGGCCCGAATAACCGCCGGATGTGGTGGTGAAAATCGAGGCGAGGTTTTTTGATCCTGTGATGCCGCCGAGTGTTAGGGAAGCCAATGTCGTCCGGAGTCCGTTAGTCGCGTCACCGGTGACATTGTTTGCTGTGTCCAGCACGCTGTTTTGCAAAGCCAGGCTGTGGCCGAGGCTGAGGACGCCGCCCTGGACCCGGGTCGTTCCGGAGTAGGTGTTGGCGCCGGTGAGCGACAAGGTCAGGCTGCCGCCCTCCTTGCTCAGGCTTTTCCCGGAGCCTGATAGAATGCCGGCGATGACCATGGTGGAACTGGCGGAGCCGCCATCCAAACGGACGGTGAGGTTGTCGTTGAGGGTGATGTTGAGATCACTGCCGAAGGTGACGGTGCCGGTGCCGCCGGCAGTGCGCGTGAGATAGGCAGCTCCGTTTTCCGCCTGATCCATGACCAACGAGCCGCTGGTGTTTTTCTGAAGCAGGGTGGTTTGCGTACCACTGTTATCGCCAACGACGATCTCGCCGAGAGTGACGGGGGAGTTGACGTTGACCGTTTGATTGCCGGTGATGTTGATGTTTTTGTAGGCAATGCCGCCAACCGTGTTGGGGACGGTGGCCGGGTTCCAGTTGGCGGTATTGGTCCAGTCATATATACCGTCGACCGTGGGAACCCAGGTAAAACCCGGAGGCGGTGGCGCGACAACCACGTTCACCGCGGTGTTTGAAGTGACGACGGGTGGCTGGCCGGGAGTGAACCTAACCTCCGCCTGGGATGCGGACCCGCTGACGGTCGCCACGGAGTTTCCGCGATAGGCAAGGGACGAGCCATCGCCGAGATAAAGCGTCGTCGTGCCGTCGCCATTGTCCGCGGCGATCCCGAAGCGTCCGGTGAAGGTGATGCCTGCGGTGGCATCGGTGAAGGTTTCCCCTGCGGCCGGATTGGAGAAGATGTAATGGACCATGTTTTTCAGTCCCACGGTGCTCTCGACCTTCACGCCGACGACGGTCCCGCCGCGCAGCAGTTGGGTCACATTCTGTACGGTGCCGCCGGTGCTGCCGAAGTGCGGTTCATAAACGGTGGCGAAGGCCTTGTTCCAAGCCTCGCCGATCTGACGGATGACCAGCGTGGGGGCGACCCTGGTGTTGTAGGGACTCGGGCCGTCCTCAATGGGCGGGCTGTCCACCTTGGCATACTCGCGGCTCGCGACTGCGGGCATGTGCATGTCCATGTAGCGCGGCGTCCCGCCTACGGTCGCGACGAACTGCGCCTTCATCGAATCAGTGGTCGGATAGGAAACGGCGGTGTTGCTGAAGTAGCGCCAGCCGGGTTGTTCGTTGGCGTCGCCGATGTCGTTTTGGAAACGGTTGGGCTGACTGACAAGCGGCAGCGTCACTCCATCGGCGCGGAGGTCCACCGCGGTCTCGCCGATGTTGCGGTAGATGTAGTCATGATACTGGTTGGTGACCGGGCCGTTGAGCGTGTTGGCCGTGCGGTTGGTGACGGTGGATTTAGAGCGGAACAGGTCCACGTAATAACCCGTCGTCGGCGAGGTGCGCACGATGGCCAGCGTGCGCTGCTGGGTGCCTTCCGCCAGCGTTCCCTTGTCGTCGGCGAACGAACTGGTAGTATAGGAGAAATTCGGAGAAACCGCGGTTGCAAACGGCTGTGGCTCCATGGCCACGGTCTGCACGGTGTTGATGCCGAAGCCGCCCCAGCCGCCTTCGCCGCGTGAGGCACCGTTGACGATGACGGTGTTGTTCGCCGCGAAAAGCCGATAATACTTTTCGTTGATATCGGTGCCGTAAGTTTCGGTCCCCGACTTCGCACCCATGACCTCTCCCATGCCGTAAATCTCCATGCTCATGCCGCTGGCATGGCTATGGATGTGACCGGCTCCGCCGACGAAGCCCATCAGGCCGTAATTGGGATTGTTCGCCGGGACCTGGTTGCGCTGCAGCGCGATGCCGGCGAAGGGCAGCGTATCGGTGCGTGGAAGTTCCGGCGTCACCGCCGGTTCGGACAGCGTCGCAGCCTGCCAGAGCAGCTGTAGCGGCTCGGTTTGGGTTCCGAGTGTCGCGTAGCTTTGCAAGTTGGAACGATTGTATTTTCCATCGGCCACGCCGCCGTTGATGAGCGAGCCGAAGAACGAGGTGAGATCCGTCCGGCCGCGGGCCAGCGCGTGTTGATACACCAGTTCGTATTCGAAAAATGCCCCGTGGGTTCCCGGGCGCTGGCCATCGCCGTAGAGGACCTGCTCGCCGTTCGGGTAGCGCAGATAGCTGTTGCGGGGAAGGCTCAGTGGGAGGTTCGGATAGGCGTTGAACAGGCTGAGGTCCGGATCGACCCGCTCCAGCAGCACCATGTGGGTGGAGCGGATCCAGCCGACGGCGCGGGCGTATTGCAAGGATTCCGGCCAGATGTTGCCCGTCTGGGTGTAGTGGCGGTAGTCATAGTCCAGGGAGGCCTGTTTGCTGGTGCTGTTGACGAGGTAAATCTGCAAGGCGGTGGAGCGCTCCGCCAGATCGTCCAGGGCGAGCAGGTTGTTGAGCATGGTGGTGGACTCCAGCGCGGACCAGTTGGATTCCTTCTGGCCGTGGTCGCGCGTCAGTTGATAGTATTTCCGGAAGACACTCTGGGCGCTGGTGAAGTTGAAGTTCACCATGCCGGCGGTCTTGACGTCATAGACCTGGTTGTTCTGGAGCCAGGAGTAGAGAAAATCGTAGACGATCGGCAACTGCGTGCCGGCCACCCGCGCCTCCTTGAGGAAGTCGGTCTGGAAGATCCAGCCGCCGTTGCCGGTGTTGGTGGAGGCCGTGACCGGCAGCAGGGTTTTCACCGCGTTGTGGAGAATGTCCCCGGCGCAGCGAGCGTAGTTGGCATCGCCGGTGAGATAAAACAGCACCGCGCAGTCCACGGCGTTGTTGAACTTGGCCTCCGCCGGATAGCGCACGGAACTCTCGGAATAGGCAGGAATGGTCTTGAACTTGGGCGTGGCGGCGGCCCAGTCCACCACCGGCAACCCGCGGAGAAATGCATCGCGGTTGGATTGATGGCTTGCGAGGTCGGTGGCCACCCGCGAGATCATGCTGTTGCGAACGCTGGTGGCCCAGGCGTTGCCGGCGATCTTGGCATTGATGCCGGCTTTTTCCGATTCCCGAACCCAGATGAAGGGACGGCTGTATCCCAAGGGGAGGTTGTAGATGATCTGCGGACGCGTGTCCTGGGAACCGGCAGTGCCGCTATCGGCCGGGGTCAGCGCGTAACGATTCGCACCTGTGGCTGCGGTTTTGGTGTTGAAACGCAGGAACACGTATTGACCCGCGCCTGCCCCGGAGGCGTATTGGGCGTTGAGGTAGTTGATCAAAGCGGTGCCGCCTGTGGTGCTGGTGGAGCGCACACCCGACGCATTCGCGGAAATGAGGATGTTGTTTTGAAGAAGGGTGGCATCCGTCGGGTCCGCGGTGGTCGTTTCACCATAGTAGTCGCTGGCCAGAACCGTGGAGCTGGACCGGCGGCCGAGGCCGTAGAGATCCACGTTCGGCGGCGTGCCCGTCTTGCTCAAGAGATGGAACTGAAATTTCGCCGTGGTGAAGGGATTGGTCACGGCCCCGAAATCGGGGAGTGGGAACACGTAAACCGCCGCACGGTCAGCAACCGGACTGGCCGTGCCTCCCGCAAGCAGGCTGGTGCCATTGGCCGCACCGACCAAGCTATCTTCCCGGATGTCCGTGTCGCTGTTCAGCCCATACATGATCGCGGCACTCGCCGATGGGATGCTAGCGAGCAGGACGGCTAACAAAAGAAAATGGAGCCATACGATCCCAGTGAATTGTGGGAAATTATGATGACCGGCTTGGTGTTTTTTCAGCATCGCAGACTAGAACGGCATCAGCCATGATCACCACCATACGTGGCATGGCGATTACGAGATCAAGTCGTCGCATGGTATGCTGCGGCAGCACGTTTACACCCCCCCCGAACGGGTGAGAAGCCGTCACCGATGCCCGGGATTTGAATTTGCATTTTGCTGCGCGGGCTCTCAGCATCGTTATGCATGTTTGTGCACGAGCGGAAAAACCCCAATCATCCCATGGCCCTGACTACAATCACCGTAGCTCCGCCGCGCCCGGTAACCGGTAGGCGGGCACGGGCATGTTTTTTAGGTTGGGTTTTGACGGCTTGTCTCGGGATTTTCGCCCACGCCCAACCAGTGGCACCAAACGTTTTTGTAAATGATCCCACCATCGAGGAACCCAAATCCGAGAATATTCTGGATCCCACCTGGGGGGTAGGTCCGTGGATTTGGGCTCCAAAAACCAGCGACAAGCAAACGGTCCGTTTCTGGCGGTCGTTTGAGATTCCACGGGGCGCGACGGTCGCCCGGGCGCAAATCCACATCGGCGTGGACAACGGGTACCGGCTCATTCTCGACGGGCGCGATCTGGGGAATGGCAGCGACTGGCGCAGCATCACGGAGTACGACATCAGCCTGCTGCTGAATCCCGGCCGCCATGTGTTGGCGGTGGAGGCGTTCAATGACAACCGCGAGGCGGGGATGTTGTTCGGGCTGATCATCGAGCTGACCGACGGGCGGGTGATCGAGATTCCTTCCGATCCGAAATGGCGCGTCGTTCCGGAGGGCGAGCGCGGTTGGGAACTCAGGCAGGAGGCATCGGCCCATTGGGGCTGGGCGGCTGTGGTAAGCGAGTTTCTGTCGAGGGAAGGCCACTGGCACGCACGCAAACCCACCATGACCGTCAAGGTGCCGGTGCTGCTTCCGTTAGAGCGGCATTTCTGGCAGCGCGGTTGGTTCCAGATGGCGCTTTGGGGAATCGTTGTGGT
Source organism: Akkermansiaceae bacterium (assembly GCA_041736495.1). Taxonomy (GTDB): domain Bacteria; phylum Verrucomicrobiota; class Verrucomicrobiia; order Verrucomicrobiales; family Akkermansiaceae; genus Luteolibacter. The sequence goes on along the minus strand of JBGSTM010000356.1, from coordinate 13,526 downwards.
CACCCTGCTGCTGTATTTGCGGGTGCTCGCCAAGCTGGCCGTGCAGTCGAAGGCGCAGGCCATGCTTCACACGGAACGCGCGAGAATCGCACGCGACATCCACGACGAACTCGGTGCCCGGCTGACCGAGCTCGCGCTTGAAGGTGAAGTGGCGCAGACCGAACTGCCCGCCGGATCTCCGGTGCGGCCCAGACTCGAGGCTCTGTGCGAAAAGGCCCGCGCCGTTTCCGGTGCGATGGACGAAGTCGTCTGGATGGTCAATTCCCGGCGGGACACACTCCGCGACTTCGCCAACTTCGCCTGCAAACATGCGCAGCGTTTTCTCTCCCAAACGCCGATCCGCTGCCGTCTGGATGTGGAGGGGGATCTGCCGGAGGTGCTCTTCGAGCTGCCGGTGCGAAGGAATCTTCTGCTAGGAGTCAAGGAGGCGCTCAACAACGCGGTGAAATACTCGCATGCCACGGAAGTGTTACTGAGTATCCACCGTCGCGGCCAATTACTGTTAGTTGCGGTGGAGGATAATGGCGAGGGCTTTGAACCGGACCAGGCGGACTCCTCACGCAGTGGTCTGACCAACATGACCGAACGGATGAAAGAGGTGGGGGGCGAGTGCCGAATCATCGCGCGGCCGGGAGGTGGCTGTCGGGTGGAATTCGAGGTGCCGCTGCCCAAGTCATACCGCCGGCCCTGCGCATCCGCCGGAAGCGACGACCATCCGACGCTTGCCGCCATTCGCGGGACTCCGCCATCACCGCCAGCTTAAGTTTCTGGAACCCGAAATCTATCATCATGAAACACACCCCCTCCCATTCCCCTGGTGAAGTCCCGTCTCCATCTCCCTTGCGGGTGGTCTTGGTGGAGGACCAGTGCGATACCCGCGAAAGCTGGCAACGTCTGATTTCATCATTTCCCGATTTTGACTGCGTCTGCACCTGCGGTTCCGCGGAGGAGGCGCTGCGGATGATTCCCCAGGTGAAGCCGGATGTCGTGTTGATGGATGTCTTCCTTCCACGCATGTCGGGGATCGAATGCACGTCCCGACTCAAGGCGATGCTCCCACAGACCCCGATCGTGATTCTGACGGCATCGGACGAGGACGAAATTCTCTTCCTCGCGTTGGAGTCGGGTGCCGATGGTTATCTGCTGAAGCGGACGAAACCGATGGAGCTCAGGGCGGCGCTGCTCGACGTCCTGAGCGGGGGTGCTCCCATGACCAGCGAAATTGCGAGACATGTGGTGGCCTCCTTCCGGCGCAAGGGAAGCGGCCTGGATCCATCCATCTCTCTCACCACCCGTGAGGAGGAAATCCTGGTCCTGCTCACCAAGGGATACGCCAACAAGGAGATCGCCGACTACCTCCATCTCAGCATCGAGACTGTCCGCAGCCACCTCAAAAACATCTATACCAAGATGCACGTCCGCTCGCGGGCTGAAGCCGTGGCGCACTTCATGTCCAGGCGGTCCGGCTGAAGAGGTTTGTGAAAACCGTATGACGTGCACATGACGTCAGGTCCACCCTCCACCCGGCTTCGACGCCGCTGTTCCGCGTAGACGTGGTCGCCCTCCTGGGTGGGATTCAATACGCTTGGAAACGCTGAAAGTGCTCGGGTTGGAGGCCGATTACGAGGCTTGTCGGAGAAGGGAAGGGATAGCCTGTGCGCTATCGAGGGTCCAGAGCTTTATCGTTGCGTCTCGGTTTGATAGGGACAGGTGAACTGCACGAAATGCCTTCACCTGGCAGTGCCATCATGATGAGTGTCTAGCTTGTGAGGTCGCAGAAACAGTAGGGCCAGACGCGGTGGAAGTGATGGTAGCTGCTTCCTCTGGTGGATTTCCGCGGACTGTCGTCCAGCACGACCATCGGCGAATCGTCGGAAAAGATCAGAAAGCGCGTGATCGCCGCCCTTAGTATCCAGTTTGAACGATTCAAGAAATCCTCCAATTCGACGAACTCGTCCATGGGTTCGCGACAGGTCTGACAACATTGCAAACTCAGGCGGAGGTGCGGTGGGACGACTGAATATCATGACTGCCAGCCGCCAAGGATTGGCCTTGCCGCAGGGCGGGGAATGTTGACAGTTTCCGTCACATCCCCCCTATGAATTCTACCAAAGACCACTCCGCCGACAACCAGCTCAAGTGGCGGAGGTCGCCAGGCGTGCTTTACTTTCTCGCTGCGGGCATGCCGGCCGCTGCGATCATGATCGGCGGCACCACCCGGGCCACCCTGCTGGACCGGATGAAGAAAACCCAGGCCCACAACCACGAGCCTGTCGAGCTTCTGGGCGTGATCCGTTTCAGCGATGGTGAACACCCCACCCGGGATGCCGAAGACCAGGCGCGGCGGCTCCACGGCCAGTTCGCCCACCTCTGCCGCTTCAAGCCACATACCCGAGGATCCGAGTGGTTCACCGCTACGCCGGAACTTCTGGCGATGATCGCCGAATCCTCCATTTCTCCGGAGACGTTGGGGTTCCCGCGCTTCGTCTGCACATTGGTCGACGAAGAGGTCGCTGTCTGAATTCCGCACTTCCGTATCCGCTTTAAGCGACGAACCGAAACCCCAATCGAAATCATGAGCCCGAAAGAACTAGCACGAAAATGGTTCGAGTCCGTTTGGAACCGCAAAGACCCCTTCGCAATCGAGGAGATGATGGATCCGGCAGCTGTTGGTACGACGGAAGCTGGTGAGGTCATCGGCCCGGCGGCATTCCGGACCGCCGTCTTCGATCCGCTCACCCTCGCATTTCCGGACCTCAATGTTGAAATCATCGACAGCATCGAAGAAGGAAACCAAGTGGCTGTCCGGTGGAAGGCATCGGCCACCCATGCCGGGCTGTTTGTCGACTTAGCCCCCTCGGGCAAACGGGTGAGCTTCTCCGGCATGACCTTGTTGAGCTTCAAGGATGGGCGGATCGTCAGTGGCTCTGACAGCTACAACTTCCACGGACTCATCGCCGTGCTTTCCGGCGGACCATCCTGTGCCAGCGTCTGCTTCGAATAACTCGCTGCCTTTATCCCAATGCCAAAGCCAGCACGCCCACAACAGTTCGGCCCCGGTCCAGGCAGCGGCCGCAAGCCGATTCCCGACGACGTTTACCTGGTTCGCTGGAGCGGTATCGTGGAATCGCTGAAGGCGGGACAGATAACCGCTGAGATCAACGTGAAGTATCAGACTTGCGGCGAGACGGTGCGCCGTGTCCGCCGAATCATGGTGGCCGGCGGATGGATTCCGCCGAAGCGCGAGAGAACGAAGGTCGTGCGCCCCAAACGCGAGCCTCGTCCTCCTAGGGTTGGAATGACGTCGGAGGAGCGCCTGGAAAAATACCCTGGTATTGTGGGATGGCTGCGGGCTGGAAAAACCAGAGTTGAGACTGCGGCACTGGAAGGCGTGAGCGTCAACACGGTCAGAGTGGTGAAGCGTGCGCTTGGAGCCCAAGGAAAGGTGCCAGAAAGCAAGAGATGACCGGGCATTGATCTCGACGGGCTGCTCCGCCTTATGAAGGCCCGGGACATGGTGCTGATCACGAACGGCGTGGTGCTTTCAGGAGGTTCGACGGCGTGAACATTGAGGATTTCCGCGGGATTTGCGTTTCAGACAAGATCCTGAAACAGCCGTCGGGGCGAAGACCGGAGGGCGGGGAAATGGGGGTTGCCATTTCTTCGTTGAACTTTGCTTTCTCCCTAGATTCTAGGAGCTCTCCGGCATTCTGATTCACTAGGTGAAGCACGCCATCAGGGTCCTTCAGGTCGGGAGCGCCGGGGCGGTGAGGGTGGCTCGCCAGCGCTTCTCGGCCTCGATAAAATAGCGGCGCATTTCCTTACCCTTGGCAGTCCCCTCCATCAAAGGGATCTCCTTGGCTGCGTCCAGCGTTACCCAGTATTCGATGGTCGGACGGCCTCCAGAGGAGTTTTTGACAAATTTGTCAAAAACTCCATAGTCCTGATTCTTAACGAGATCGCACTGTTCAACGCGATTCTTGACCCAATCGGTGAACTGCTGCTTGGACTCCAGACTGGCGTGCACGTTGCGTAGGTTTACCCGGGGCTCGGGTGCCGAACTCAGGTCTAGCGGGATCAGCTCGCCGCTTTCGGCGTCTACGGTTAGCGGGGCCGGCTTGGTTTCACTGCCGCAAAATCCAGGAAGCAGCGGGTGAGAGCTGTCCCGGGCAGACAAAGGCGGCGTTCCTGGTGTCTTCATGACTTTGATGCGGCGGACGGTGAACAACAACTATCAGGCGAATCGGGCAACCGCCATTCCTGAGTGATCGGTGCGCGTGACTTCAGCGAGGCTGTCTTCATTTCGCGCCTCCACCTGCATTCGCTTTGAGATGAGGTTGCATCCGCTGATGCTTCTCGCGACACAAGATCAGGGAAAGGGCCGTGCCTTGATAGCAGGCTGTTTCGATGGTCATGAAGTGGATCCTTCATGCTTCTTCTCATCGTGAGGCTCATTGACTGTTGCCAGAATTCGGTCCAAAATTCCCAGGCATCTTGGGGGCGTGCACGGATTGGAAAAACAACAGGCGTTCGAGCAGCTCGGCAAGCAACAGGACCGGAAGCGCGGCCCAAGGCTGGATGAAGGCGATGACTGCGGCTAACAAGGCAAGGGTGACGCGACCGCGGAGAATCACGCCTAACGGGCCGAGCTGGAGACGGGCGCTGTGGACGTCGGGCGACCACGGCGTGTCCTCGTTCTCGCCGAGTTGGAGAAAGCGGATTTCCGGGGCGAGCTTGAGCAGGACGGCGGTGGCGTATAAAACACAGGCAGGAATGCCCGGATCACGGATCAGATTGGCGAGGGCGGCGAAGCTGGCGACGGTGCCGAAGAAGCGCATGGCTCCTATCGGGAAACGCCAGAGCGAGCGGCAGGTGTCGTGATAGATCATGACGCTGGTGAACACGGCAGGGAAGCCGAGGACGAGTGCCAAGTGTGCAGTGATCGTTGTGCCGAGGGGGAAAAGATCGGTGATGAACGGCGGGATGGGAAGATGGGGGAAATGCGGCAGCAGGGCGAAGGTGACGAGAGCCACCGGGATCGGCGCGAAAAGGGAAAAGGCGAGGATTTCCCGCGACAGCCACGAGGTGCGCAGCCCGAGGAAGAAGCGCCAGGCTTTGAGCGGCTGGCCGAGGTGGAAGACGGAGGCGGCTATGCCGGCGAAGAAGAGGACGGCGGCAGTTATCGTGACTGCTAGATTGCCGCGGGCGGCGACAAGCAGCCCGATGCCGGCCTGGGTAAGGACGAGCATCAAAACCAGCGGCCAGTGCGCGTGCTGGGGAACGAGCGCCGTCTGATCCGCGGCGGTGGCGGTGGTGGGGACCGGGCGGCCGACGTAGCGGGTGGTGGGCCGGGTGATGGAGGGATCGCCGAGGAGGATGGAGGGTTGTGAACTGAGGTCTAACGGTTGAGGATGAGGAGTCGGAACTTTAACGATGCGGATCGCCTCGGTGGGACACGCTTGCACGCAGGCGGGGGCTTCTCCCTCGGCGAGGCGCTGGTGGCACATGTCGCACTTTCTAACAATTCCACGCTTTTTCGAGTATTTCGGAACGTCGTAGGGGCACTTGAGGATGCAGTAGGAACAGCCGATGCATTGGTCGTCGAGGTGGCGGACGATGCCCGTATCCTCGTCTTTTTCATAGGCTCCGACCGGGCAGCCGTTCAAGCAGCCGGGGTCCTCGCAATGGTGGCAGGCGGTGGTGATCGTTTGCTGCCAGGCGGGTGCGTCATTGCCACCTAGCAGAGTGCCTGTGTCGCGCCAGGCTTCGTGGTCGTCGAGGCCGTTGAGCGAGTGACAAGCGGAAACGCAGGCCTTGCAACCGGTGCAGCGGTCGAGGGAAACTTCGAATGCATATTGCTCGCCGACGCCGGGCTTGGTGAGCGGGATGAGACTCCGATAGTGGTCGGCCAGATCGGGCTTGTGCCGGTGATGGACCTCGGAAAAACGGGCGACGGGGGTCTGAAGTTGTTTCTGCTCGGCGAGCAGTTGGTCGATGAGATTGCCCTGCTCGATGTCCGGCTTTGAAACGGACTTCAAAGCGGGGAGACGTTGGAGGGTGGCGGGCACAAAAGAGAAATTTGAGATTTGAGGTTTGAAATTCCTAAGCGGCGGCGAGTGCGGATTCGAGTTGGGCGATGAATTTCGTGAAGGGCTCGTCGTAGTCGACATCCACCTCGACGATCGGGATGAGCGGGTTGGCTCCGAGTCTTATCAGGCGTTGGTGGAAATCGTTTCCGCACTTGCAGAAGTCCGGGTAGTTGGAATCGCCGAGCGCGAGGACCGCGAAGTTGACGGAGGTGAGCGGCGGAGCGTCGACCGTGTGGAGCGCGGTGTGCAGGGAGACGGCGTTGTCGGGTGGTTCTCCGTCGCCGTAGGTGGAGGTGATGATGACGAGATTCTCGAAATTCGACAGGTCCGCGGGCGAGATTTCCGCCATGTCGTGGAGGGTGGGGGAATGGCCTTTGGCAGCGAGCGTCTTGCTGAGCTTTTTCCCAAGTGCATGGGAATTTCCAGTTTGAGACCCCCAGAGGATGGCGACCGGCTGGCCGGCTGAAGCAAGGGCGGCTGCCAGGGGTGCGGATGCTCCGCCGGCAGCGGGGCTCAGGGCGGAGTTGAGGGCATCCAGGTAGCCCTTGAGCCACATTTTCTGCGGACCGGAGAAGGGCGCGGTGTTGGGAATATGGAGAGACATGCGCGTAGTGGTTAGGCCGCGGCGGTTTTGGCGGGGTCGCAGAGTTCCACGAGCTGCTCGGACGTGTGGCGGTTGGCAAATTGGGAGAAACTCTCGTCCTCGATGCGGTCTCGCAGATAGACGACGAGGATTTGTTCGACGAGCGCGGGCATTTCGTCGGCCCGGACGGATTTCCAGATTTCCCGGGCGATCGCCTGGGTGTCGTCCACGCCGCCGCCGAGCACGATGTTATAGCCGTCCACGCTGCCGCCGTCGTCGGATTTCACGCGGGTGCCCATCATGCCGATGTCGCCGATGTAATGCTGGGCGCAGGAATTCTGGCAGCCGGTGAGATGGATGTTGACCGGCTGGTCGAGGATCATGCGCGAGGAAAGGTGGTTGCCTAGCAGGATCGCCTGGCCCTTGGTGTCTGCGGCGGCAAACTTGCAACCGCGGCTGCCGGTGCAGGCGATGAGGCCGCCGGTGAGCGTGTTGTTCCGGTGGTCGAGGCCGGTGGCCTGAATGGCGGTGATCGCGGCCTGAAGTTTCTCCTCTGGAATGCCGGGGATGATGAGGTTCTGCCAGACGGTGAGGCGGATTTCGCCGCGGCCGAACTCGTCGGCGATGTCGGCGAGCGCGTGCATCTGGGCGGCGGTCATGCGGCCGACCGGTGTGAGCACGCCGATGTAGTGCTTGCCGTCTGATTGCGGGTGGATGCCGAGGTGGCCGTGCTTCGACTTCGAGGCGGAAGGTTCGCAGGCTTCCAGTGGGAAGTGCCGGAGGGGGAAGGTCATTTTCTTCGCGGTTTCCTCGAGGATTTTCGGGATGCCCCAGTCATCGACGAGATACTTGAGGCGGGCTTTCTTGCGGTTGGTTCGGTCGCCGTTTTCGATGAAGACACGCATCAGGGCGGCGGCGACGGGGATCGTTTCGGCGGGTGTTAGCAGGACGCCGCAGTCGCTGGCAAACTGCTTGTGCCCGGTGATGCCGCAGAGTTGCATGCGGAAATAGATGCCCGGCTCGATGCCCTGAATGTTAGTTCCGACCTTCACTGCATAGAAGCCGATGTCATTGGTGTCGGTGCAGGTGGAGATGGCACCGCCTGAGTCGTAGGAAATGTTGAACTTGCGGGGCAGGCCGTAGAGGTCGCGGCTTTTCAGGATGTAATGATGGATGGCGCGGGCGTAGGGCATCACATCGATGAGTTCGCCGGGATCGAAGCCGCTGGTGGGAGTGGCGGTGATGTTGCGAACGTTGTCGGCCCCGGAGCCTTGGGAAGTGAGACCGAGGTCGGCGAGTTTCATCAGGATGTCCGCGCAATGCTTCGGCAGGATTTCCCGGATCTGGAGGTTTGCGCGGGTCGTTAGGTCGGCGTGACCGGGCCCCCAGTCGGCGGCGATTTCCGCAAGGCCGCGAAATTGATAGGTGCTGAGCGCGCCACCGGCGATGCGGCAGCGGAGCATGAAGCATTCCTGCGCCGGGGTGACGAAGAAGAGGCCGTGGAACTTGTAGCGGAACATGTCGCCATCGGCGGGGAAGCTGTTGGATTCCGCGTTGGCGAGGATGGTGTCGTAGCAGTCGAGCCCGTTTTTCTCGTGTTTGATCTGCTCCTCGCGGCAGAGTTCGTCGATGGGCGTGCCGTGGACGGTCTCGACGGCGTCGGCGGGGAGGTGGGTAAAGCGGTTTTGCGAGTCCTGCCCGAGGAACGGGAGCTCGCGCGCTTGCAGGATGCCGGAAACGAATCCGGAAAGGTAGGAGGTCTGTTCCTCGCTGAAGCCTGAATTGTTGAGATCGACCATGACGTTGCGGTGCTGTTGGAACACAACGAAGCACCGACAATGCCACGGACGGACTTCAGGGAACCCGGATCAGGAATCCGGTCCACGCGATCCATGAGGGTGATTCATCCCACTTAAAGTCCGGCCTCGGCGAGACGCTCGTCCATCTCGGTTTTCTGGAGTTCGTTGGTAAACTCGCTGAGGTCACCGGCAATGACGCCAGTGAGATTGTGGGTGGTGAAGCCGATGCGGTGGTCGGTGATGCGGCTTTGCGGGAAATTGTAGGTGCGGATTTTTTCCGAACGGTCGCCGGAGCCGATCAGCGAGCGGCGGTGGCTGGAATAGGCCTCCTGCTGGTCGCGGAGTTTCTGCTCGTAGAGCTTCGAACGGAGGATTTGCAATGCCATTTCCTTGTTCTTGATCTGCGATCGGCCGTCTTCGCAACGGACGTAGAGCCCGGTGGGCAGGTGGAAAATTTGGACCGCGGACTCGGTTCGGTTGACGTGCTGGCCACCCGCTCCGCCAGCGCGGCAGACTTCGATGCGGAGGTCTTCGGGCTTGAGCTCGACATCGACTTCTTCGGCCTCGGGCAGCACGGCGACTGTGACGGTGGAGGTGTGGACGCGGCCTTGGGTCTCGGTGGCAGGCACGCGCTGGACCCGGTGGACGCCGGATTCGTATTTCAAATAGCGGAAAACTTCCTGACCGGTGACCTTGAGGATCACTTCCTTGAATCCGCCGACTTCGGACGGGCTGCTTTCGAGGTGCTCGCACTTCCAGCCGCGGAGATCGGAATAGCGTTGATACATGCGCATCAACTCGGCGGCGAAGAGCGAGGCTTCATCGCCGCCAGCACCGGCGCGGATTTCGATGAGGGCGTCGCGGTCCTCGTTGGGATCCGCAGGAAGCAGTGCATATTGGAGTTCGGTGCCGAGGGTGGCGATTTCCGCCTCCAGGCCGGGAATTTCCTCGGCGGCCATGGCGGAGAACTCGGGGTCGTCGGATTTGGCGAGCTCCTGATTGTCAGCGAGATGGCGCTTGGAGGCTTCGAGCTTATCCCACAGCGCGAGTGTTTGCTTGAGCTTGCCGTGCTCGCGGAGGATTTCCGTGGCGCGCTTGGGATCGGCAAAAAGTTCGGGATCGCCGACGGCTTCCTCCAGCTCCGAAAATCGGTCGCGGCGTTTGGAGATGAGAGATGAGTAATCCATGCAGGGCGGGGCGGGGGACTGGATAGGGGACAATTTCCCCTAGGTGGAGAAAAAACGCACGTCCCGGTCCCCGGAGGACGATCAGGGCGCACTCTGGGCGAGGAAATCCACCAGGTCCGCTCGGGTTTTCACCAGATCGGATGGATTGAGGTAAAACATGTGGCCGCCGTCGAAGAAGGTCGTGGTGAAGTTTTTACGGACGTTTTCCGGCAGATTGAGCATGTGGCGGACCGAGTAGGCGACGCCTTCCGGCGGCGTGGCGAGATCGGTGTAGCCGCCCATGACGAGCACTTTGAGGTGCGGATTGTCGCGCATGGCGGTGGCGAGGCGGTCGCTGAGATTGACGACTTCATTGTTGGTGTCCCAGCGCCACGGCTGGACTTTGGACGTGAGAATCTCGTAGGGTTGGTCCTCCTTGTATCCCAGCTCCCGGCCGAGATAGTCGAGCATGGCGGTAGAAAACGCGCCGTAGGCCAGCGAGTAGGACGGGTCGTATCCGGGCGAATCCGCAGCCTTGTCGGTGGCGTCCCAGGCGACCCGGCCATCAAACCGGCCAAGCACTTTGCCTTCTTTCCGAAGGAGTTCACTGCGGAAAAACGTGGCATCCAACCGGAGATCGCGCTCCAGCCAGACTGCGGCCTCGATGCCGGTGAGTTTCGAAAGGCGCTCCGCCAGCTTCTGCTTGGTCGCAGGTTCAAGGCTGTTTCCCTTCAGCAATGCCGCGGCATATTCCCCGAAAGCGAACTCGGTGCTCTCCTTGACCAGTGCGTCGCGGTCGCCCTGGATTTTTCCATGGAAATGGGCGACTCCGGTCAGCGCCGGCAGGAAAACCTGATACGCAAGATCATTGCCCTGAGCGGTTTGCAAGGTGGAGAAATCGAGAAGTGACGACAGCAGCACCACACCATTCAAACTCATGCCGTAGCGGGATTGCAGGTGTTGCGCCAAGCCAGCGGCCCGGATTCCTCCGTAGGATTCGCCGAGCAGAAATTTGGGCGAAGCCCAGCGGTCGTGTTCGCTGATCCAGCGGCGAACGAAATCTCCGACCGAGGCGATGTCCTCGTCGAGCCCGTGGAATTCCCCAGGTTTCACGTCCTTTTCCGCACGGCTGTAGCCGGTAGATACCGGGTCCACGAAGACCAGATCGCAGACATCGAGAATGCTCAGCGGATTGTCCATGATCCGGGCGGGCGGGAGCGGGGCGGTGGTGCCATCGCCGGGGAGTTTGATGATTTTCGGCCCAAGCACTCCGATGTGCAGCCAGACGGCGGAGGATCCAGGGCCACCATTGAATGCGAACATCACCGGCCGGTTGGCGGTGTCCTTGACGTCGGTCCGTTCGTAGCTGACGGAAAAAATCGAGGCGCGTGGTTTCCCTTCGTCGTCCTTGAGCTGGATTTTTCCGGTGGTCACTCTGTAGGGGATTTTTCTACCATCAATGGTGACCGTAGACTCGCGGACGACCGGCGGCGCAGCAGGCTTCTCGGCTTCCGCGGCTTTTTCCTTCTTCGCTTCGGCGGGTTTTTCGGGTTCCGGTGCGGCTGAAACGGCCAGGTGAAGACCGAAGAAGAGGGGTAAAATGAAGCTTCGCATGGGCGGGATCGTAGGAGTGGATCTGGATTTGTCGATGGTCGCGGAACGGAAATGAATCGCCACCACCGGCACGCTTCGCCTTATGAAAGCGGAAATCACACTCCTTTCATGGCATCGATTTCGGAGCGCACCATTTTGACCAATTCCGGCGGCCCCAGCACCTTCGCCTGCCTACCGAAGCTCAAAACCCAACGCAGGACTTCTTCCAGGCAGCCGATTTCGAAACGGACCTCCACTCGGGCGCCCTTTGAGTTGAGTGGGAAAATCTCCTGCCTGGGATGCCAGCGGCGTTCCTGCGCCAGTCGGGCCGCATAGTTCTTGAGCTCCACCCGGACCAGCTGCCGCGAAATGTCTCAAGCCACACCCCAGATTCCGAACGATTGCTTCAAGTGTTCGCTCTCGTTTATATCTTTGGGCCGTGAATTGACTCGTAGTGGTCTTAAAGCGCGTCATCTGCGGGAGGGCAAAGGTCCTCAACACACTGCGCTCCAAATCGGGTGAGATGAGATACCAATCGCCATCGACCTCGCCGAAATGAAGCGGTTGAACCCGCCGGAGCTCCAATAAGTTCGCTCCTAGTTTTCGATAATAAAAGGTTGTAACAAGTTGAATTTAAAATGCATCGGCGATATGCCAATTGACTTCATATCCCGTGATTTCACTTGTTACAATATATGGTAATCAGCCTTGCGAGAGACAGCGGATTCTGACGGGCGAGCGGTTGCGTTTGCACTCATGGACCCGGAACTAGCATCCAGCCACGAGACTGTCAACAAAACTTTAAAAACCATGCATTGCCATGGCAGAGCCCGGAATCAGCGAGGGGATCCCACCACGGACAGGGAAAAGCGTAGGAGAAGCAGGCCACAAGAAGTCAAACTCGACGGCCGGAAGAGAGGTCAAGTCAATACCTGGCCACATCTTCAGGACGATATGACCGTCCGTGAAGTTAGATGCAGACGGATCATTCTCGCACCAAATTTCTTCCCATTGATCCCCGTCGTTACGCCAATCGACGGCACCCGGAGAACTGGCCATCCAAGTAGTATAAGCTGGATCCGCAACGTCGATTGGAAGGTAGGACGGAACACCCGTCATACCGAAAGGCAAAGGCGGAGTTCCGAAAAACGTGCCGAAAGGACCGGAAGGAACCAGAGAGAAGTTAGGAAACCATGCGTGTTCATGAACACCGAAAGGACCATTGATAGGCAAACCCGTTAGCCAGAGATATTCACACTTCAATTCCACTTGCCAACCCAACCCCGGAGAAGACGGTGCAATCGTTGAAAACTTGTAAGGTTTCCAGAACAGGCCGTGAGACGGACCCCAGATATCGAAATTCATTACTCGAAAGAAGTTAGAACGACATTGAAAGCAGCAAGAGGCGAAACCCCGGAAACCGCCAAAGCCTGCGAAAGCAAGTTAGAAGTCCCGACAGAACACGCCGAGACAACCCCGGAATGCTGGTCAAGAATCAGGAACCAGTCACCACCAACCGCGAGAGCGTCACCGATCCGATTAACCACCGACGATGCATTAAATCGCGGCATCGCAGGAGTTAGAACAACCCGGCGCGGATCATTCGATGGAATTTCAACGCCACCCTCAAGACACGAAACGGAGACAGTCAACCCGACAACTTCCAACGGATAAGTTCCACCATCGCCCACGACAGGAACAAAGTCATAAGCAGGAAACTCCCGGCCATCCATCAAAGCACGAACCGCCGCACGAGCCGTTTCAGTTGCTTCCGCTGCGATCACGGCCGAAGGGGTTGCAAGGATGAAAAGCGGAGATTCAGACAACCCCACCAAACGAGAAACCACACCTCCGACCGTGAAGGCGGTATCTGGTTGAGCGATAGCCCGAAAGGATGAATCCCGGAAGTAATCCGTCCCGATTTCAGGAACGATTGAAGGAGTCCATTGCCAAGAGTTAGAAGTCATTTTGACTGGGATTCAAGAGTTTCATTCATCCTATCCAAAGCACCAGAAACAGCCCGTGATTCCTTGATATTCTCCCTGAGCAATTCAATAAAAAGATCATTCCGACGCCCGAGATCGGCATAGACCTCGACGAGAGCGGCACCAAACACGACGGCAACGACGGCACCAATTCCACCCTTGGAAAGCAAGAGCGAGAGAAATCCGACAATCGATTCAGGCGACTTCTCAGCAGTTTTTCGCGGAGCCGGAGCCATTTTAAAAACGGATTGCATACTTCACTTGAGTAACTAACCGACGATTCCGGAAATACACCCCGTCACCATCACGAC
>JBGSTM010000229.1:0-2456 GCA_041736495.1 Akkermansiaceae bacterium | reverse complement strand
TCCGCGAAGCCGCCGTCCGCTCGCTTGGCGAACAGGTCCGCGCGAACAACGCCAGCGTCCGCGCTGCCATCCAACCGCTGCTGGAAGACCCGCTCCGTTCCGTCCGCATCGCCGCGGCGTGGGCGCTGTGCGAGACACTCGATCTAACGTCGCGCGCCGGCCGCGAGCTTGTCCACATGCTCGACATCAACGCCGACCAACCGACCGGCCGAATGCAGCTCTCCCAGTTCGCCATGCGCCGCGGTGACAATGCCGGAGCCCTCCGCCAGATGCGCAAGGCCATCGAGTGGGATCCCAACTCCCCACCCTTCCACCACGACCTCGCCATCCTGCTCAGCACCACCGGCGACTCCTCCGGTGCGGTGAAAGCCCTCAGGGACGCCGTCCGCCTCGACCCGGAAAATCCGGAATATCATTACAAGCTTGCCCTTGCTCTCAGCGAATCCGGCACCAGCGCCGAGACCATCGCCGAGTTGGAAAAAACCGTGCAGCTCGATCCCCGATATGCCCGCGCCTGGTATAACCTCGGTCTCGCCCGCAGCGGCATGAACCAACAGCAGGCCGCCATCACCGCCCTGCGCCAAGGCGAAGCCGCGGATCCCACCGACTCCGCCATTCCCTACGCCCGCGCCACCATCCACGCGCAGCTTGGCCAGAAAGACGAGGCCCTTGCCGCCGCCGCGCTCGCCCTCCAGCTTCGCCCGGATTTCACCGAGGCGAGGCAGCTGATCCAGGCAATCTCCCGGCCTTAGGGATCTGAGGGAACAGGTTCGGATTGTGGGTAACGACCCACTTCAGATAGACGCTGTCGGACAGGACGTCCGCGGCAAGTCGCGTTCAGAATGACCGCGCTCCTTCGCGGGAGCGGTCGATCAGGCGGCTTCTTTCCGCGAGGCGAGACCCAGCATGAGCAGGGACACGCCGCTGAAAAGCGTATGGATGCCGAAGAGCAGTCCCAGGATCGAGGCGGAGTCGTTCGGCCAGCGGGAAAACACCATGAGACCCAGAACCAGGGATGCGAGCCCGTTGACCAGCGACCAGATCCAGCCGTCATTGCCGCGGAGTTTGACCGCGCCGAGGATGGCGACGACGCCTTGAGCCGCCAGATAGCCTGCCAGAATCAACGTGATGATCGCCACGCTTGAGCCGATGCAGCGCAGCAGGATGATGCCTGCCACGATCCGGATCACGCCCGACAACGCCTCGGCAAGACGGTGCCCGCCGTGCTTCCCAACAATCGCCATGAACAGCGAGATCACACCGATGACCAGCGCCGCGATGCCCAGATACTGCGCGATGATGACCGAAAAGAAATACGGGCTCCCCATGGCGATGAAGCCGACGACAATCGAAACAACTCCTCCGATGATCAGCCAGCCCCGGCTTGCGGAAAGTGCACGAACGTCGGACGGGGAGGGCGCTGCTGTTGTCATGGTGCCTCAGGTTCTAGCTGACAGTTTCCGCCCCCGTCAATACAATCGACGCCCCGGGCGTCCGCACAATTCAAGGCAGCCGGGTGCCGTCGGGGATCTCGAATGTCTTGCAGCGGGACGTGCTTCCTTTCTCGAGCGTGACCTGTGATTTCGAGAGGCCCAAGGATTTTGCTAGAAAATCCCTCAGCAGCTTGTTCGCCTCGCCGTCGACCGGCGCTGCGGCGATCCTCACCCGCAGGACGCGACCCGCCTGCGGGTCTTCCTCCCAGCCGGTGATCTCGCTGTGTCGGGCGTTAGGAGTGGCGCGGACTCGAAGTTTCACGAGCCGAAAAATACAGGCCAGGCCTCCCTTTGGTCGAGAGCGTTCGCGGACACAGCAATTTAAACCGCCTGGCGGCCAACCGTGAAATCCTCGTCGACCACATGATCCGCCGGTCGGCTGAAGACCAACTCCACCGCGTCGCCATCCGCGGTGATGGTGATACCGGGCGTGGCCTTGAAGTGACCGATCTCGCGGCAAGTGATGCGGGTGGCGGTGAAGTGGCTGAGCGTGCTTTCGATATCTTCGGGGGAAATGGCCAGCAGATAGCCGAAGCTCGGAAATGAAACGAGCCAGCGCTCGATCTCGACGTCCATCGGGCAGGGCAGGTCCTCGAGGTCGAGGATGGCTCCGACCTCGGAGCAATTGCAGAACATGGCGAGCGTGCCGATGATACCGCCGTTGCTGATGTCCTTGCCGGCCCGGCAGAGTCCTTTTTCCGCAAGGGCGGGAAGCATTTCAAGTCCTGCTCTCAAGCGCTCGGGTGAGGACGTGGTGCTTGAGTTCCAAAACGGCTTGTCACCCCGGTAGCCGCCGTGCATGTCGATGGCAATGACGAGGTGGTCGCCCGGTTTCGCATCGAAGCTGGTGATGAGCCGGTCGCCCGCATGGCCGAGCACCGCGGCGCCGAGCGCGGCTTTTCCGGAACCGGTGTGGGTGGTGTGCCCGCCGACGATCGGCACTCCGTAGGCGCGGGCGGCCGC
>JBGSTM010000223.1:0-8112 GCA_041736495.1 Akkermansiaceae bacterium | reverse complement strand
AACGAAGACCTGCGGATGAAATACCGCTATCTCGACCTGCGCCGCCCGCGCATGAACAAGAACATCCGCCAGCGCAGCGTGATCACCTCCGCCGCCCGCCGCTATCTGGATGACACCGGCTTCTATGAAATCGAAACGCCGATTCTATCCAATCCGACACCGGAAGGTGCGCGCGATTTCCTGGTGCCGTCGCGCCTCAACCCCGGCCGTTTCTACGCGCTGCCGCAAGCGCCACAGCAATACAAACAGCTGCTGATGGTCGCCGGCATGGAGAAGTATTTCCAAATCGCCCGCTGTTTCCGCGACGAGGACCTGCGCGCTGACCGGCAGCCGGAATTCACCCAGATCGATATTGAAGCCAGCTTCGTCAACCAGGACGACATCATCAAGCTGGTCGAGGGCCTGCTAGGGTCGATGTTCAAGGCTGGCCTCGGCATTGAAGTTCCTGCGAGCTTCCCGCGCATGACCTATGCCGACGCGATGGACATTTACGGCTCCGACAAGCCGGACACCCGGTTCGAGATGAAAATCACCGACCTCGGCGATGTCTTCGCGACCACCGAGTTCAAGATTTTCCGCGGCGTGCTCGACGGCGGCGGCGTGGTTAGAGCGATCAACGCCAAGGGTTTCGCCACCATCACCACGGGCCAGATGAACCGTCTCAACGAGATCGCCGTGCAAGCCGGACTCCCGGTGAAAAACCTCGCTTTCATCAAACTCGAAAACGGCGAATACAAGAGTCCGCTCTGGAAAATCTTCACCGATTCGGAAAAAGCGAACGTCGTCTCCAAAATGGATCTCGCGGAAGGCGACATCGTCTTCTTCGCGGCCGGATCGCGCGAAAGCGTGAGCACCATCCTCGGCCGCGTCCGTTCGGAGTGCGCCGTGATGATGGAGCTCAACAACGATCCCAACCAATTCAACTTCCTCTGGGTCGTCGATTTCCCGCTGCTCGCCCATGACGAGGAAACCGGCCACTGGGCCGCCGTCCACCATCCGTTCACCCGCCCGCATCCCGACGACATCGCCAAGCTCGACGCCGGCGACTACGCCAATGTTAGAGCTGTCGCCTACGACGTCGTGCTCAACGGCTATGAGCTCGGCGGCGGCTCGATCCGGATCCACGAAAAGGACCTGCAGGCGAAAATGTTCAGCGTGTTAGGCGTTGGTCCCGAAGAGCAGCAGATCAAGTTTGGTCACCTTCTCGACGCCTTCCGTTTCGGTGCGCCGCCACACGGCGGGCTCGCCCTAGGCCTCGACCGCATCGCGATGTTGGTTGCCGGTGAGGAAAGCATCCGCGAGGTCATCGCCTTTCCGAAAAACAACAAGGGAGCGGACCTCATGGCGAGCAGTCCCTGCCAGATCGAGCACAAGTTGCTGCGCGAGGTTTACGTGCAATCCACTTACAAGGACCCCAAGCTTAGCGCGGAAAAGGCCACAACGGATAAGGCGTGAAGAATTCGAGCGGGATGGATCCTGCGTTCCAATTCAAAAAAAAGCGGCCCGATCGATGATCCCCGGGAAAAACCCAAAACCCTGAGGGAAACTCAATCGGGCCGCCTATATCGTGTCGCGACGCGCGAAAATAAGCATGGATCCGGTTTCGGGTCAACCGGTATTTTGTGATTATTTTGAACTCTCAACGCAGCCTCGAACAGGGCGGTAAGTCGTCATCAATCGATGCGTGGGAAATCGGAAAAATCGCCGGGGAATCCGTATTTTTCTCCTAGCTCGCAGCGGATTCACCTCTACTCTGGCGCAGTTGGAAATGAGCGCGGATCGGCCCGCGATTTCCTTGCAACCGTATCGATATTCCCATGAATCTCACACTCAAAGTTTGGCGGCAGTCGGGTCCTAAGGCTCAAGGCAGAATCGAAACCTACGAAGCCAAGGACATTCCCTCGGAGGCATCGTTCCTCGAAATGCTCGACATCGTCAACGAGCGCCTGATCGTCAAGGGAACCGAGCCAATTCATTTCGATCACGACTGCCGGGAAGGAATCTGCGGGTCGTGTTCATTGACCATCAATGGGATTCCTCACAGCAAGGAACGCGCGACCGCGACCTGCCAGGTCCACATGCGCAAGTTCAAGGACGGCGACACCATCTGGATCGAGCCATTCCGCGCCAATCCATTCCCGTTGGTCCGCGATCTGATCGTGGACCGCTCCGCATTCGACCGGATCATCGCGGCGGGCGGCTACATCGACGTCCGCACGGGTTCGGCGGTGGATGCGAACGCCCTCCCGATTCCAAAGCAGGATGCGGACAGCGCGTTCGACGCCGCCGCTTGCATCGGTTGCGGGGCCTGCGTGGCGTCTTGCAAGAATGCTTCCGCGATGTTGTTCGTCGCGGCCAAGGTTTCCCATCTCGGTCATCTTCCCCAAGGTCAACCGGAACGCCAGAAGCGCGTGTTGGCCATGGTCCGGCAGATGGATGCCGAGGGATTTGGCAACTGCACCAACCAATATGAGTGCGAGGCTGCCTGTCCGAAGGAAATCAGTGTGGACCACATCGCGCGCATGAACCGCGACTATGGCGTCGCCGTGCTGGCCGAACAGTTTGCGTGAAGCAGACTTGCGAAGGATGGAATAGGAACGAGTTTGAATCCTCTTCCAAGAACTTGATTCCACTTCCGTCATGATTGCCATCCGCTCCATCACCGCCTTCGTATTTTCGCTCACCCTTGCCTCCTGCTCCGCCGAGGAGAAACAAAAACCGATCATGGAAACCCGCAACGAAATTCCCGCCGATCCCGCAGGCAAGGTCGTCAAGACCGACGAGGAGTGGAAAAAACTCCTCACTCCCGAGCAATATCACATTCTCCGCGAATCCGGCACCGAGAGGGCGAACGGTGAGATTTACAAGGAGTTCAAGCATCAGGGAGAGGGGACCTATCATTGCGCCGGCTGCAACGCCCTGCTTTTTTCCTCAAAGGAGAAATTTGATTCCGGCTGCGGCTGGCCTTCGTTTTACGATCCGGCCAAGGCCGAAAACGTGACCCTCAAAAAAGATGTCTCGATGGGCATGACCCGCACCGAAGTGAACTGCGCCAAGTGCGGCGGCCATCTCGGCCATGTGTTCTCGGGGGAGGGATACAAGACTCCGACCGACCAGCGCTACTGCATCAACGGCGGTGGCCTGGTCTACGTGCCTGCGAAGAAGTGACCTGAGGCAGGGTCATTCTGTTCGGTCCGTTCCTGAAACATTGCGGAGCCGGTGGGATCTGGTGACGAATTTGAAAAAATCCGTGGTGAAGGAAGTACGAGGACTGGGACTCGAACCCAGGACCAATTGATTAAAAGCCAACTGCTCTACCAACTGAGCTATCCTCGCCTTCATTTCCGCTCTCGCGGGGCGGGACGAATAGAAGCGGGCCGGGGGATTGGCAAGCTGATTTATGGAAAGATTTTCACTTTTGTGGGCAATCCAAAACCGGAGGCCGCTGGAGACCTTATGGCACCGGGATCCCGTCACTGGGTGGCCACCTTGACGAGCAGTCCGGTTTTGCGGACGTGGCGAAGATTGGCGGCGAAGAACCAGGCTGCAAGTGCGCCCCAGACGAGGTTGAGAAGCAGGGCGTGCTGGATGTTGCCCCACGGGACGGAATTTCCCGCGAGCACGGTGCGCATGCCTTCGAAGATCGGCGTGCAGGGGAGTGCATTGGCGATCGGTTGGAGCCACCCCGGGAGCACCGAAACCGGATAGAAAACCGCGGCGAGCGGCTGGATGAAAAACGGCACCGCCCACGCCAGGCTCTCGGCGGCCTGCCCCCAGCGCATGATCAGCGCGGTGGAAACCATGCCTAGGAACCAACCGAAAAGCATCAGGTTACCGAGAAACGGCAGCAGCCCGAGACCCAGATCCGTGAGATTGAATCCGTAAGCCAGTGCCGCCACCACCATGAGAATCACCAGGGTGAAGGCCACCCTCAATACGCCGACAAGGCAGGTTGCCGCGACGTATTCCACGGTGCGGACGGGCGCGACGAAGACGTTGAGCAGGTTGCGCGTCCACACATCCTCAAGAAAGGAAATGGCAACGCCCTGCTGGGAGCGGAACAGGACGTCCCAAAGGATCATCCCGCCGATGAGGAAGGTGATGGAGGTGGGGAAACCACCGCCCGCCGTTTTCTGAAGGTAGGTGGTGAGGAATCCCCACACGAGAAGATCGACGAGCGGCCAGAAGATCAGTTCCACGAAGCGCACCGGGTTGCGCGTGTAGAGAAACAGGTAGCGGAGGACGAGCGCGTTGACGGTGTTGAAGGAGAAAGGCATGGATGGGAAATATTCGGATTATTTGAGGCCGATCGCCTCCACCTCGCCGCGGGCCACGCCGATGAAGAGATCTTCCAGCGAGGTGCGGTTGAAGCGCTCGTAGATGTCGCCCGGCGTCCCTTCGGCGAGGACTTTTCCGCCGTGGAGGAAGATCAGCCGGTCGCAGACTTCCTCGATGTCGCGCATGTTGTGGGAGGTGTAGAGGATGGACAAGCCGTTGTCTTTCTGGAGCTTGCGGAGCAGTTTTCGCACGCGGTCGGCGATGTCGGGATCGAGCGAGGCGGTGGGTTCGTCGAGCAGGAGAAGTCGGGGGTCGTTGAGCAGCGCCTTGGCCAGATTCACGCGGGTGGATTCGCCTGCGGAGAGCTTTCCGGTGACGGATTTCCGGAGGTGGGTGATGTCGAGCTGTTCGAGCAGCGCTTCGATCCGTTGTCTCGGGCGGGGTACTCCGTAGAGCTTCGCGAAGACGGTTAGGTTCTGCCAGACGAGCAGGTTGGATGGCAGACTGGTGTAGGCGGAGGAGAAATTGATCTGCCGCAGGATCTCGATGCGGTGTTTCCAGAACTCCAGCCCGAAGATGCGGACGGTGCCGGAAGTCGGAGTGGTCAGACCTAGCAGCAGGTTCATGGCGGTGGTTTTTCCCGCGCCGTTAACCCCCAACAGCCCGAGAGATTCGCCCTGTCCCACGCTGAAGGAAAGACCGTCGAGCGCGGTGAACTCATTGAAGGTCTTGACGAGGTTTTCTGCTTGGAGAATGGGCGGCGCAGGGGGCATCCGCCGACCATGGCACTATCCGTGAGTACATTCCAGTGACAATCGGTTCACTTTCCGCGACCTTTGCTTGTGGTGGAGGCGGCCCTTTCATTACGCTCCGGCCATGAAGCTTGGATATGTGATCCTGTATGTGAAGGATGTGGCTGCTTCCGTGGCGTTTTACGAAGAAGCCTTCGGACTCAGCCGCCGTTTCATCCACGACGCCGGTTTCTATGCGGAAATGGAAACCGGCGCCACCCGGCTTGCCTTTGCGGCGAACGGGCTGGCGAAATCCAACCTGCCTTGCGAATTCCGGGAAAACGAGCCGGCCGGCCGACCCGCCGGGTTCGAAGTGGCACTGACAACTGACAACGTGCCTGCCGCCTACGACCAGGCATTGACTGCCGGAGCTGTCGCGCTGGCCCCGCCGGTCACCAAGCCTTGGGGCCAAGTCGTCGCTTTTGTGCGCGATAAGGACGGAATCATCGTTGAACTGTGTTCACCCGCTCCAAACGCGTGAATCTCTCGTGAGACCCTCAAGTGGGAGGCCTATCACCGCAATCGGCCTGAAGATCGGCTTCCAGTAACAGATCAGTGGAGGTCCAGAATCGCGCCGACGATGGTGAAGTAGATCATCATGCCCGAGATGTCCACGGTCGACGCCAGCGAAGGTGCGGAGACGACGGCCGGGTCCAGATTGATCGCCCGCGCGCTGATCGGCAGCAGCGCGCCAAGCACGGTGGCGGAAAGAACCTGCACGATCAGCGCCAGCGAGACGGCGAGTGCCAGTTGGAGAAAATTGAAATTCGCACCGGTGCCTTGCTGCATGTGCGGAAGGATGAAACAGATGAACGCCGCCATGGTCAGGCCGAGGGTCAGGCCGAGCGAAATTCCGGTCCGCGCCTCTTTCCAGGCGATTTTCAAGGCGTTGCCGGTACTGATTTCTCCCAGCGCCATCGCCCGGATCACCATGGTCGCCGCCTGTCCGCCCGAATTGCCGCCGGCGGCCACCACCATCGGCAGGAAAAGCGCCAGCACGAACGCCTGCTCCAGCACGGTGCTGAACCGGTACATCACATATCCGGAAACGACGGATAGAAACGCCAGTCCGACCAGCCAGGAAACCCGGCGTCGGTATTGGGTGCCGACACTCGTGTTCAGATAGGAAACCTCGGACTGCTCGCCGCCGATACCGGAAAGTTTTTCGATGTCCTCGGTGGACTCTTCCTGGAGGATTTCGAGCGCGTCATCGTAGGTCAGAACACCTAGCAGGTGATGGAACTCATCCACCACCGGCAGCACGATGAGGTCGTATTTCGAAAGCGTGCGTGCGGCTTCTTCCTGGTCGGCGGAGGCGAGCACCGTCTCGTCGGCCGGTTCCATGATGTCGTGCACCGGCGTGTCCCAGGTGCTGAACGCGAGGTCCCGCAGCCGGACTTTTCCAACCAGCCGCCCTTGTTCATCGACCACGAATATGCGCGCGAGCGTCTCAGTGTCCTCGCGGTCGCGGCGCAGCACGGTGATCGCCTGTTTCACGGTCATGTCCGCGGTGATGCGGCCGACGTGGGTGGTCATCCGCCCGCCGGCCGTGTCCTCGTCGTATTTGAGAAGATTGCGTGTGAGCTCCTTGTCGCGTGGACCGAGCAGGCTGAAGAACCGGACTTGCGCCGCCTCGCTGACGACCTGGAAAACGTCCACCCGGTCGTCGTCGGATAGATTTCCCAAAAGCACCCGAAGCTGCGCGGGCTTGAAATGGTTCAACGCTTCCTCGATGAGCGTGTAGGGGAGTTCCGCGACCACGTCGGTGGCCAGTTCCGGGCCGATGGTCTTGAGCAGGAGATCGCGCTTCCCGTCGTCCAGGTTCTCGTAAAGGTGCGCAAGGTCGGCGTAGTGGATGTCCTCGGCGGCGGCCAGCAGGGCGGAGCAATCGGACGCTTCCAGCGCCCGAAGCAACTCGCTCATGGGGTTCTCGTCCTGTTCCTCGGCCACGCGCGGAGAGTGCGCGGCGGGCTGGGGGCGGGCAAGGAAAAGGACGGGGAAATCATGGCTGGTGCGGAATTCCAGCGCCATCGGTGACCTCGCCCAGCCGTATTGCACCAAGGGTCGCTCGTGGAGCGGTATCGATTCCGAGAAGCTGCTGGAAGGTCTCAAGTCCGACGCCCAGGGCCTGCACGCCCGTTACGCCCCAAATCCAGCAGGAAGCGGCCAGACTGAATGTCCGGAAGCTGATGGACATGGTGCGGGGAAACTAACTGGAAGTCCGGCAGCAGGGCACTAACCTTGGAAGGGCTGGAACAGCTCTCCACGCAGGATGTTGGAGCCCGAAGCGCTGAGGAGCGGGATTGGTTCGATCAAGTTCGTGATTTGGCTGAAATGATCGATTGCGGGCAAAGGAGATGGGGAGTTCGGACGGCGTGAGTTTTCACCGGGTGGCTTCCAGTCTCCAGAACAGTTCGGGAGCATCCTCGATGGCGGGGGTGAGATAATAACGGCGGGTCTCGGTGGTTCCATTGTTGGTGGGCGTTCCGAACTCGGTGGCGGTGGCGGCATCGGTGAAGCTGAGATCCGCGGAGGCGGCCAGGCCGAGGGTGACACCCTGAGTGTTCTTTGGAGTTTCGATTTCCACAACCCGATAGAGTTTTGCTGGATCGAGTGACGGCGAGAGGCTGGCACCGTTGGCGGAGGTCTCCGACATGGCGGGCTTGGGAGTGAAGGTTCCCGGGGCGGAACCGAAGACGAACTCGATGAGGTTGGGAACTCCGTCGAAGTCCGGGTCCGCCGTTTCGCCCCGCTCAACTTCGGGCAGGGTGGCAACAAAGGTGGCGTAGGGATCCGCGGGAGCGGAGGCCTCGCCTTTGAGGAGAATGAGTTTGTTTGCGGGGATGCCGTTGTAGGTGGTGAATTCACCGCCGACCCAGATGCGGCCGGAGGAGGTGACGGAGATGTCGTTGACGTTGAGATTGAAGCCCGTGCCAGCGTTGAAGTCGAGGTCGCGGGTGTTATCGGCATTGAGGAGGATGATGCGGCCGGCGGGTTGGCCTGCGGCGGCGGTGATGGCACCCCCTAGCAGGAGATCGCCGGT
>JBGSTM010000213.1:0-4886 GCA_041736495.1 Akkermansiaceae bacterium | reverse complement strand
ACCGGCGGACCCTGCAATCTGCCGGCCACCAAGGCGGCTTGGCGGAATTGGTAGACGCGCTCGACTCAAAATCGAGTTCTAACGAGTGTGGGTTCGAGTCCCACAGCCGCTACTTTTCACTCACTGCGACAGCCGGTTTTTTCCCCGACACACGCAGCATGGCATCTCCCACACCGAGTCCCCGCACCATCGGCATCATCGCAGGCAGCGGGGTCTATCCGGAGACCTTCATCGCCGCGGCCCGGCGGCACTCGCCCGGCATCCGGCTCGTGATGTGCGCGTTTCCCGGCGAGACCCGGCCAGAATTGGAAAAACTCGCCGACGCCACCGAGTGGATCCGCATCGGCCAGCTCAGCAAGCCGATCAAATTCTTCTGCCGTGAAGGTGCCACCGAGGTGGTGATGATGGGACAGATATCTCCGAAAAACCTCTACGAACTCCGCACCGACCTCCGGGCGCTCATGATGTTCGCCCGCCTCAAGGAGCGGAACGCGGAAACCATCTTCGGAGCGATTTCCGACGAGCTCGCCAAAGACGGCATCACCGTGCTGCCGGCCACCACCTTTCTGGAAGACCACCTGCCAGGCCCGGGCCCCGTTTGCGGGCCGGTTTTCAAAAAACGCCAGCTCGCCGACGCAGAGTTCGGCTTCCGCATCGCCAAGCAAACCAGCGCCCTCGACATCGGCCAAAGCGTCGTCGTCCGCCACGGCACCGTGCTCGCCGCCGAGGCCTTCGAAGGCACCAACGCCTGCATCAAGCGCGGCGGCGAACTCGGCCGAGGCAAGGACGTGCTGCTCGTCAAGGTTTCAAAGCCCAACCAGGATTTTCGTTTCGACGTGCCTGTCATCGGCCCGCAAACCATCGAGACTTGCGCCGCCGCAGTGGTGGGGGGCATCGCCATCGAAGCCGGGAAAACGTTGCTGTTGGAAAAAGACCTCGTCGCAGAACTCTGCACCAAGCTCCAAATCGGCATCCACGCCGTCTAGCCGCTACGGCAGCAGATCCGTGTAAGTCCCCGGATCACTCCCCGGGATTTCGACCGCCCCGCAGTTTTTCTCGTAAAACTCGCGTGGACCCACGCCGCCGATGATCGCGTAAGCGTAGCCGATGTCCCGCAAGCCCTCCAGCGCTTTGAACAACAGCGCCTTTCCCAAACCCAAGCCACGCGCCGCTTCCAATACTCCGGTCGGCCCGAAGAATCCGCGCTGCGTCGTCTCATAACATGCAAATCCCAGAATCTCCTTCTCCCGCGTCGCAATGAAGCACGAGATCGGTTGCCGCGTCATCGCCACCTCCACCTCGCTCACCCACTTCGGCGAAAAATGCGTCCGTGCGAATTCCGCCACCGTGTGTTTTTCAAACGCCCGCGCCCGCCGCAGCGTCACTCCCTTGGCCGCCACCTCCGCGTAAAGTTCCGCCGATTCCGGCAGGTCGTAGAGGCGCACTATCATGTCGATCATGCGGCGAGTAAATCCAACCACCCGCCGCCGCGCAAAGCATTCTTTCCGCTCTGCCCCATCCGCCGTTTTTTGCCGAATCCTCCGCAAATCAGGTCTCCCCGTGTCTTCCGCTTCCTTGTCAGTTGACCTGGTTCGCCCAGCCGCCTTAGCCTCGCGCCGAATCCTCGATTTCAATCATCCATGAAAACTCCCATCACCGTCTCCATCACCGGCGCCGCAGGCAACATCGGCTACGCCCTCCTTTTCCGCATCGCTTCCGGCTTCGTCTTCGGCCCCGACCAGCCTGTCAATCTCCGCCTGATCGAGATCGAGCCCGGCCTGCCCGCCCTTGCCGGAGTGATCATGGAACTCGACGACTGCGCCTTCCCGCTGCTCAACGAAGTCGTCGGCACCGCTGATCTCGACGAGGGCTTCAAGGATGCCAATTGGTGTCTGCTCGTCGGTTCCGTCCCCCGCAAGGCCGGGATGGAACGCGCCGACCTGCTCGGTATCAACGGCAAGATTTTCACCAGCCAGGGCCAGGCCATCGCCCGGAATGCCGCCAAGGACGTGCGAGTTCTCGTGGTCGGAAATCCCTGCAACACCAACGCCCTCATCGCCATGAACAATGCCGCCGGCGTGCCGAACGACCGCTTCTTCGCAATGACCCGGCTCGATGAGAACCGCGCCAAGAGCCAGCTCGCCAAAAAGGCCGGCGTCCACCAGTCCAAGGTCACCAACCTCTGCATCTGGGGCAACCACTCCGCCACCCAATACCCGGATTTCACCAACGCGAAAATCGACGGCAAGCCCGCCACCGAAGTCATCACCGACCAGGAGTGGCTCAAAGGCGAGTTCATCGCCACCGTCCAGCAGCGCGGTGCCGCCATCATCAAGGCCCGCGGCCTCTCCTCCGCCGCCTCCGCCGCGAATGCCGCGATGGACACCGTTCGCAGCCTCATCACCCCTACTCCTGCCGGCGACTGGCACTCCGTCGCCATCTGCTCGGACGGATCCTATGGCATTGAAAAAGGCCTCATGGCCTCCATGCCCATCCGAACCCTCGAAGGCGGCAAATGGGAAGTCGTGCAAGGCGTCCCCGTCGACGCCTTCAACCAGGAGAAAATCGACCTCACCATCGCCGAGCTCAAGGAAGAGCGCGACGCGGTGAAAGGCCTGATTCCGGGATAAAACTATCGGACTGCTCCGACATGTCGGAGCTTTCCCACTGGCCGACATGTCGACCAGTGGGAAAGCGGGGACTTGTCCCCGCACTCCGGACACGCTGAACCTCACAAATCCAAATAGGTCTCCGCATCCAGAAAATCCTGCCCGTGGATCAAATGGTCCAATAGCGGCACGCCGGTCAGATCCTCCACCACGCCTTTGTTTGTGATCATCGCAGTGTCCATTTCATCTTCCAGCTGATTGAGGATGATGCCGGCGCAAACCAGACCCTTGGCGCGGATGGCATTCACAGTAAGAATAATGTGATTCAACGCGCCGAGTTTGTTCCCGGCCACCAGAATGACTGGCAGTTTCAAATCCGCGGCGAGGTCGGAGACGCGGTAGTTCGCGGCGAGCGGGACTTCCCATCCGCCGGCGCCTTCGACGAGCACGTTCGCGTGACTGGCGGCGAGCTTGTGGTAGCCGGCGATGAGCACGGCGGGATCCACGGTGCGGTTTTCCAACATTCCGGCAACGTAGGGGGCGACCGGGGTGTTGAGATAAACCGGGTTGATTTCATCCAGCTCCAACCCGCCCGAGGCGGCGGCTAGAATCACGGCGTCCTGGCGGTCACCACAGGCGACGGGCTTGTAGCCGACTGCATCCTGCCCCTCGTTCCGCAGGGTTTCGACGATCAGGCGGGTGACGTAGGTTTTGCCGACTCCGGTGTCGGTGCCCGTGATGAAAAAGCTCATTCACGAGGGGTGGCCGGGAGGGGCGGCCGGGTCAAGTCGGGCGAATGACAAATTTCCCTTTTCCGTTGGAAATCCCGGTTCATGCTGGCGGCACATGACAGCAGATTTCCTGGTGATCGGTGCGGGCATTGCCGGACTCTCCTTCGCCCTTCGAGCGGCCAAACACGGTTCGGTGGTGGTGCTGACCAAGGGGGACGCCTACGAATCGAACACGGCGTGGGCGCAGGGGGGAATCGCTTCGGTTTTGCCGGAAGCGCTGCGGGATGCGGGGGATTCCGAGGAACTCCACATCGCCGACACGTTGGACGCCGGGGCCGGGCTCTGCAAGGAAGCCGCCGTGCGGGCGATCGTGGGCGAGGGTGCCGCGGCGATCGAGGATCTGGTGGATTACGGGGTTTGTTTCGACAAGGAAAACGGACATTTCCTGCTCGGGAAAGAAGGCGGCCACTCGCACCGGCGGATCCTGCATGCCCGCGACACGACGGGGCGGGAGGTGGCTCGGGCACTGATCGAGACCGCGCGCAAGACGCCGAATCTGACTTTGTTGGAGGACCATTTTGTCATCGATCTCATCACCACCGCCAAACTCGGCGCGGTCGTGGACGACCGGGTGCTCGGTGCCTACGTGCTCGAAACGAAGACCAACGAGGTCAAAGTTTTCCGCTCGGACCGGGTGATTCTCGCGGCTGGCGGATGCGGAAAAGTTTATCTCTACACCACCAACCCGGACTCGGCGACCGGTGACGGCGTGGCACTCGGTTGGCGGGCGGGGGCTACGATCGCCAACATGGAGTTCATCCAATTTCACCCCACCTGTTTTTACAATCCGGGCGCCACCGGACCCGAGGAGCGCTCCTTCCTGGTCAGCGAGGCGGTGCGCGGTGAGGGCGGGATTCTGATCAATGCAAAGGGCGAGGATTTCACAAAAAAAATCGATCCGCGCGGGTCGCTGGCACCGCGGGACATTGTTGCGCGGGCGATTGATAGGGAGATCAAGCGCACCGGCGCGGCCTGCGTCTATCTGGATGTCACCCACAAGCCGAAGGGCTTCATGAAAGAGCGCTTTCCCTACATCTACGACACGCTCATGAAGTTCGGCCTCGATTGCGAGACCCAGCCGATTCCAGTCGTTCCCGCGGCGCACTACCAGTGCGGTGGCGTGCTGACCGATGTGAACGGCAAGAGCTCCGTCCGCGGACTTTACGCGGTGGGGGAGGTCGGCTGCACCGGATTGCACGGGGCGAACCGGCTGGCGTCGAACTCGCTGCTAGAGGGCAATGTCGTCGCCCGCCGGGCTCTGGATGAAATGCTGCGGCTTCATTCTCCGGACAAGTTCGCGCCCGAGGCTCCCGCGATCCCGCCGTGGGAGCACGGCGACACCGCCGAGCCGGACGAACTGGTGGTGATCTATCACAACTGGGACGAGATCCGGCGGCTGATGTGGGACTATGTCTCCATCGTCCGCACCGACAACCGCCTGCGCCGGGCGACGGCGCGGCTGCGGAATTTGAAGAAGGAAGTCCGG
>JBGSTM010000111.1:0-16756 GCA_041736495.1 Akkermansiaceae bacterium | reverse complement strand
GCCGCCGTAACCACCACCACCGCCGCCGCTTGGGCGGGATTCTTTGGGTTCGGACGCGTTCACGCGCAGAGCACGACCGTTGTAGTCGTAATCGTTGAGAGCCTCAATGGCCGCGTTCAACTGGGTTTGATCACCGAGTGTCACGAATGCGAATCCCTTGGATTGCCCGGTTTCACGGTCGGTGATGATTTTGACCCGTTCGACAGGTCCATAAGCGGCGAAGAGTCCGGTAACGTCTCCTTCAGTAGCAGTGTAGGGCAAGTTGCCCACGTAGATATCCATTTGATTCAATTCTAATGACGCCATGATGATTCAGCACTTCTTCCGACCATGGCGTCACGGATCAAACAAAGAGCGAGAAAACAAACTTTCGCTGTTCAATCGACGTGTAGGTAAGACTGCGGGGGAACGACTTTGCAAGAAATCATTTTTTATTAAATTTCCGGTCAGAAATCCGGAAAGTCAGGAAGTCTTTCAAATTTCCGGGAAATCGATTTGACTTCCCGAAGCGAAATGTTCATTTGCTACCGACTTTCAAGACCGTTGAAACTCGGGAACAAGGCTTTCAGGCCTCCTTCCGAAACACCAGTCCGGGAAGGGCCAACCGAAATTGGAGACCGATTACGCGCCGCAAGTAGGACAGCGATGCAGACGTGATCAGATTTCCGGAATTGGAAAAACCTGCGTTTCGAATCCAGCCATACCATCCGCCTTATGTACCAGTCCGTCCTTCCTTGCCGTGTCCGCGTGCTGCCATGCCTGTTTCTAGCTATGTCCGGTTCTCTCGCGGGCGCCGGGGCCCAAGTGGATGAGGAAATCAATCGATCCGTCTGGAAACAGAAATTCGGAGTGCTTGACGCCCAGATGAACGAGCAGCCGCCCTATGCAGGCTGGCTGTCCCAGGATGCCGACGGCGATGGCATCGACAACCGCAGCGAGTTCGTGGCGGGGACGAATCCGTTTCATAAATCGCCCTCGGACGCCCACTTTCGCCCCCCGACCGTTGCCGTCCATCCCACAACCCTTTCGCTCACTTTCCCAACCGTCCCCGGCAAGCTCTACGGAGCGGAGAGCAACATGAGTCTGGTGGAGACATGGTCGAAGGGCTCGCTGCCCAGCGTCGTGGGTGACGGAACAGACAAGACAATCGTGGTCCCGAAGAGTGCCGGGAAATTTTTCCACATCACGGTGACTGACCAGGCGACGCAAGGTGATCAGGTCAGCGATTGGGCGAAGCACATGCTCGGACTATCGCCCGCTGCGCCGATCACCGCGCAAACCAGCTTCGACTCGAACTCGCTCGCAGCCAATCTGGAGACCCAGAACATCGTGTCCATCCACGCGGTGGACACCGTCGCGACCCAACCCATGGATGGATCCGCCCCGGGCGGCGACTACGGGGTGATCCGGGTAACCCGCTCAGGTTTCATCATGTTTGGAGCGGCGACGGTGCCTCTCGCAAAGAGCGGAACCGCAGTCGAAGGCGTTGACATCGAACCCCTTCCCACCTCGCTCACGTTCCCCGCCGGGGTCAACTCGCTGGAGGTCCCGGTCACAGCGCTTTTCAACGCCGGCAGGACCAGCCCCGCCACGGTTTTTCTAACTGTCGCCACTCCGGGATCCGCCGGTTCCGAAGGAAACTACACGATCGGTAGTCCGACTTCCGCCGGCGTGACGGTCTATCCATCGGGAAATCCCACGGGCACGGGACTCACCGCGACTTATCATCCTGGCTCGAGTTCCACCTATTCCAGCCCTCTGAACTTCGGCGAGCTCGTCGGAGCCACTTACAGCTACACCCGCACGAACAGCACGACGGGCACAGCCACCATCAATTTTTCCACATCGGGAACACCTGCCACGCCGTTTGTGGTCGGTGCTTCCACCATGCTACAATTTGCTTCCAGCAACCTCAACATCTCCCCATTCAACACCCTGGGTTCTTATCTGATCACGGCCACTCCTTCGATCACCTCGTTCACGGTGGCCATCACCGGCACCGCCCTGCCGAACTCCACCAGTTCGGGAAACGTCAACATCGGCGGCTTCAACTCATCGATCACCCGACTCGATGCGTTGATTGACTTCAACTGGGGATTCGGCACGCCGAATGGGAATGGCTACATCAACTCGGACAACTATTCGGTGCGATGGGAAGGCTGGCTTTCACCGCCCACCACTGGAAACTATACCTTCCAACTCGACGCGAACGACAAGGCCGTTGTTTACATCGATTTCACCGGAACCGGCAACAGTTACACCCAGATCCTCGAAAACGGCTGGGACACCGCCGCGACCGGCGGTTTCAAGCAGAGCAGTGCCTACGCCCTCAACGGTCCCGCAAGCGCGGGGAGCCGCTATCCGATCCGCGTGGAATTTGTGGACACCACCGATTCCGGAAAATGCAAATTCCAATGGAAACCCGGCAGCGGAGCTTTTGCTAATGTTCCTCAAGCCAATGTGTTCACCGACAACACGGGCACGACGACCGGCTGGAGCACTTCCTTTTTCAACAACACCACCTTCACCGCACCCGCCGCCCGCGTTCAAACCGAATCGGCCGTCACCAACGCAAACAACGGCGACTGGCTGACGGGATCGCCGGCCCCCTCGATCTTTCATAACAATTTCTCCGCCCGCTGGACCGGACAAGTGCTGCCCCAGTATTCTCAGAAATACTACTTCGTCGGCAGGGTGGATGATGGAGTGAAACTTTGGGTCAACAACCAGTTGGTCGTCGACCGCTGGCCCGGTGGTGGCGTCACCGACCGCACGGGATCCATCGATCTCCAGGCAAATGTCCTCTATGACATCAAGATGGAGTATTACGAATCGACCGGCGCGGCGGAGGCACACCTCTCGTGGTACAGCGATGACCAGGCGAAACAAATTATTCCCGCAAGCCGACTTTTCCCCACACAAGACTCGCCCCCTGCCATCACCAGTCCCACCGATGCGGTCGCAATCCTCGGCGCAAGCGACCCATTCTCCATGAACCTCACCTCCAGCAACGGAGGAGCCATCACCGCCAGCGGGCTGCCACCGTGGCTCACCCTGTTCGACGGCGTGCTGAGCGGCACTCCGCCCGCCGCCGGGATCTATCAATTCACCCTCACCACCACGAACGGTTCCGGCACCAGCAGTGTGGTGATGACCCTCGATGTGCAGGCCACGCCGGGCCAGCTGACCCGTGAACTCTGGACCGCCGGTGCCAGCGGCCCCGCGATTTCCAACGTCCCCTGGACCACACCGCCCTCCGCCACCGATACGGTCAGCACCGCCGAGGACACCACTGCTTATGGCGACAATACCGGCCAGCGCCTTCGCGGTTACTTCATCGCGCCGACCACGGGCAATTATTACTTCTGGATCGCCGCCAGCAATACCGCCGAACTCTGGATTTCCAACGATTCCGAACCCGTGAACAAGGTGCGCCGGGCTTCCGTCACCGACTCCCAACCGCGCACGTGGAACTCCCAAGCCAGTCAGAAATCGCCTTGGCTGTCCCTTAAGGCGGGGCAGAAATACTACATCGAGGTTCTTCACAACACCGGCACCAGCAGCTCGTCCAACCATCTGTCAGTCGCGTGGTTCCTCGACCCCACCGGCAACACCGCCAACCCGATCGCCGACGGCTGCCCGCCCGCTTCCGCCTCCACCGGGGGAATTCTTCCAAGCCATGTGCTTTCGCCGTGGGACAATCCACCGACCACCAGCATCCCCGGCACGCTCTACGTCACGAACCTGCAAGGTGTGCAAGGACTCGGCGGCATCACCGCCACCGGCGGTGCCTTCCTCCGGGTGAACGGATCCACCGCTGTACTGCAGCTCAACTACAGCGGGCTGACTTCAGGTGCCACCTCCCGGAAAATCTATAACAGCTCAGGAAACGTTGTGTTCGACATCAACGCCCAGGAGAAAAACCATCCCGCCCTCAAGACCTCGGACGGCGGATACACCTGGAACATGCAGGCTTCCGACCTCGCGGACCTCAACAACGGCGGCGTCTATCTGGGCATCTCCACCCTCAACAATCCGAACGGCGAAATCGCCGGCACCTTTGGCAAGATCTCAGGCTCCCAGACCGCCCCGCCATCGCCCGCCTATCCGTCGTGGCCGGATCTCCACGCCACCAGCGACGCGGCGAACTCGCGATTCCTCACCCAGGCGACCTTCGGCCCGAGCCTGTCCGACATGGCCGGTGTCAAAGCAATCGGTTACCGGCCGTGGATCGAAAACCAATTCAATACCCCGGCCACCAAGCACGTCCCCTACATCCTGGCGAACCTCAGCGCCGACCCGCAAAACAGCTACGGCAGCCAGCTGATGTTCCAATCCTGGTGGAAAAACTCCGTCACCGCGCCGGACCAGTTGCGCCAGCGTGCCGCATTCGCCCTGAGTGAGATCCTCGTCGTTTCGGACACCGGACCGCTCAACAACAACGGCCGCGTCCTCGCCGACTACTACGACAGTCTGCTGGAAAATTGCTTCGGAAACTTCCGCGACATCCTCAAGCAAGTCACTCTCAGCCCGGCCATGGGCGTCTACCTCGACATGCGGGGCAACACCGCCGGCAACATCGTCACCGGCCAGATTCCTAACGAAAACTACGCCCGCGAGATCCTCCAGCTGTTTTCCGCCGGTCTCTATCGGACCTGGCCGGACGGCACGTTGATCCTCAACTCCAAGGGCAACGCCATTCCCACCTACGGGCAGGACGAGGTCAGCGGCTACGCCCGGGTCTTTACCGGATGGAACTGGGGACAAGCGCTCGCCGGCAGCCGTTTGCCTACGATCACCAATCCTTCCGCCAACTATCTGGATCCGATGACCCTGATCCCCTCCCGGCATGAACTCGGGACAAAGCGCCTGCTGGACAGCGTCATTCTTCCCGCCGCGACCGTGACCACCTCCAGCAACACCCTGACCGATCCGGCGTCACCCTACTGGGTTTACGATCCGCAGGCCCTTCCCGAGACCGCTCCTTACACACGGATCACCAATCTTTACGACATCAACGGCCTCCGGGACCTCGAAGTGACCTTTGACAACATCATGGCGAACTCCGCCGTCGGCCCCTACATCTGCCGCCAGCTCATCCAGCGCCTCGTGACCAGTCACCCGAAGCCGGAATACGTGCACCGCGTCGTCCGAGCCTACAATGGCGAGCAAAACGTCGAAGGCATCCGCACCGGGGTCCGCGGCGACATGAAGGACGTCTTCCGCGCCATCCTGCTCGACTACGAAGCGCGCAGCACCACCGCCACCTCAGATCCCAAATTTGGCAAACAACGTGAACCGTTGCTTCGTCTGACCGGCCCGGCGCGTGCCTTCCCGGCAGCCACGTTTACTAACAGCAACTATTCCCAGAACGGCCTGCAGGCGATCACCGTCACCACTCCCACGCCCCACCGCCTCGTCAGTGGCGAGCAGGTCCGCCTCTCGAACTTCGTGGACTCGGGATCCGCTTCCACCCAGGTGCCGACCACCCAGAACTACACCATCGGCAACGTGACGAGCAATTCCTTCACGGTGAACACCACCGGTGTGAGCAACAACCTGAACTACACGGTTTCGGGTTCCAGTGTCGCGGTCACTTCCTCGGGATACTCGGCGAATGACTGGGTCTATCTGAACTTCTACACCGGTGGACTTGCCGGAGGAACCTTCAACGACAAGTATGAGATCGTCTCCGCCACCGGCTCCACGTTTACCGTGAACCTCGCCTCCACTCCCGCCAGCAGCACCGGCGGCTCGTGCTCGATCCCCCGCCTCACCAGCGGCTACAACGTGACCGGCAGCGCGGGAAACCAGACCATCACCATCCAAACCTCCGGTAACCACAACCTCGCGGTCAACGACACGGTCTATCTGAAGTTCATCATCAAGAAATCGCCCGTCCCGGCCGAAGACGCGGTCTATCAGGTCACCAGCATCGTCGGGCCCAATTCATTCCGCGTCACGCCACCTGCCATCCCCACCATCACCAACGGTTCGGAAGGAAGCAACAGCGTCACCGTATTCCCGCTCAAGGGCTCCCACTGGGTGCGCTCCGGAACCGTCACCGTCGATCCCAGCACCTGGTTGATCGGATACACCCAGAGCAACCTGAATCAGACACCCCTGAATTCCACCACGGTCTTCAACTTCTTCTATCCGGACTACCAGTATCCCGGACCCATGGCCCAGGCCGGAATGACCACGCCCGAGTTCCAGCTCACGAATGATTCCAACACCATGAATCTTACCAACGTGATCACCCAGGGCACGCTGACGAACGGCACCGGAAACACCAACGGCTACATGAGCATTTTCGGATCCAACAACATCACCATCGACCTCGCCCCCTACATGACGCCCGCCCAGACCAGCGATGCGGGCGTCCCCGGGCTCATCGACACGCTCGCCGTACTGCTCACCGGCGACAACCTCAGCAGCGCCACGAGAACCATCATCAGCAACTACGTCGCCAACACGACGAGCTATCCCTACACCACGCCGACAGCCACCCAGATGCGGGACCGGGTGCGCGCCATCGTCCACCTCATCGTCACCTCCGCCGAGTATGCCATCCAGAAATAGTCCGACCATGAAACACGAATTCCACGTCCCTTACATTTCCCGCCGGAGCTTCCTCCAGCGCTTCAGCGGTGCCACCCTCGGCACCACCGTGCTGGCCAGAACCATCGGCGAGCTGCGGCTGCTCAACACCGCCGTCGCCCAAGGCGCGCCCGCGGACGACTACAAGGCGCTCATCTGCGTGTTCCTCAACGGCGGAAATGATTCCAACAACATGATCATCCCCACCATCCCGGCGGAGTGGGCCAACTACGCGGCCATCCGGTCTCCCGTGCTTGCCATTCCCAATGCCGACGGCGGCCCGGCTACCGTCCTCGCGCTCAACTCGCGCAACGGCCAGAACGGCTATCCGGCGGAGGACTATCATGACTACGGCTTCCACCCCGCCATGCCGGAAATGCAGACGCTCTTCAATGCCGGAGTTGTCGCACCGGTCTTCAATGTCGGCACGCTCAGCTTCCCTCTAACCAAAGTCCAGTATAGCGCCAACAGCGTGCCCCGCCCGCCCCAGCTGTTCTCCCACAGCGACCAGCAGACCCAGTGGCAGACCTCCCTGCCCGACCAGCCCTACACCAGCGGCTGGGGCGGCCGCATGGCGGATCTGTTGAACGCGGATTACAATACGGGTGGAAAAATTTCCATGGCCGTCACCCTCGCCGGCTCGAATATCTTCGAGGTCAGTAACGGCAACATCTCCCCGCCCTACGCCATCACCACCGGGGGTGCCGTGCAGCTCAGCGGCTTCAGTGGAAATGCCAGCAACGGCAAACCCAACCTTCCGCGCAGAACCGCGCTGAACTCGATCCTGACGTCCAACATCGCCTCTCCAAACCTGCAGACCAGTGCCTACGCAGGCATTTTCGAGCATTCCATCGAGCAGGCGGAATCTCTCACCGCCGCGCTCGCCACCAACGCCAGCGCCCCTTGGTTGACTCGCTTCACGACCACCGTGACCACTCCCAACGGCGGAGCCACCTTCAACTCCAGCCTCATGAGCCAGATGAAAATGGTCGCGCGCCTGATCGACCTTGGCAGCAAGCCGAAGCCTCTGACAGGAGACGCCGGCGGCCTCGGCATGCGCCGCCAGATCTTCTTCATCCAGGTCGGCGGCTACGACACCCACACCAATCAAACCACCAACCAGGGATCCGACACCACCGACAACGCCAAGGTCATCATCGGCGACCATGCCAACCGCCTCGCCGAACTCAGCAAGGTCCTCAACGCGCTCTATCTGGCTCTATCCGACATGGGCACTCCGCCCGGATTCACCACCCCGCTGAAGGACAGCGTCACCGCCTTCACTGCCAGCGATTTCTCCCGCACCTTCCCCGGCAACGGTTACGGCAGCGACCACGGTTGGGGCGGCCACCAACTCGTCATGGGCGGCGCGGTCAAGGGCGGAGCCACTTATGGAAAATTCCCAACTCTAGCAGTCAATGGCCCGGACGACACCAGCACCGGACGCTGGATTCCCACCACTGCAGTCGACCAATACGGCGCCACCATCGCCAAATGGTTCGGCGTCACCCCGGATGGCATCAACACCGTCTTCCCGAACCTCGGCCGCTTCGCCACACCGGATCTCGGCTTCCTCTAGCATGAAGTCGTGGAGATCGATCATCCTTGTCTTCATCGCGCTTGTCGTCGTCGGAAACTGGATTTCCCGCCGGGTCGAGACCAACGCCCCGACCCCATTGCCCGTTCCGGAAATCAAATCCGCCGGCCCCGATGGGCCTGAGTTCCCGGCAGCCACTCCAACTCCCCCACCACCCGCAGTAAATCCCGAACCCGCCGCGCCCAAGCCGCGGTCCGAGGAGTCCCGGGCCGCCAGCCAGCGCGATTTCGAGAATCCTCTTGTTCCCTTCGAGCCGACCGACTCACCAGCGCCTAACAAAGCTGTGGATTCCGATCCGGAGGTCGCCGCCGATTTTGACAGGATTTCCCTCATGTTCCGCGACTACCGCGCCCTTGCCGGGGAGAACCCCGTCGGCACCAATGCCGAAATCATGCAGGCCATGATGGGTGGGAATCCCAAGGCTGCCCAACTCGGCCCGCCGGAAGGTCAGACGCTCAACGAAAAAGGGGAATTGCTCGACCGCTGGGGCACGCCCTATTTTTTCCATCAACTCAGCAAGGACCTGATGGAAATCCACTCCGCCGGCCCGGACCGCCGGTTGGGGACCCGGGACGACCTCATCGGCGACTAATCACGCCGCACCCGGCGGAAAACCAGCGCGGCCAGCCCCATCAGACACAAGCCCGCCACCTCCGGCTCCGGTACCAGCGTGTAAGTCACCGTCAGTTGCGGCGGCGTGACCGCTCCTCCCGACTGCTCCCTGGAGCCAAAGCGCCGCCCGCTACCCAGAGTGGTCTCGTCATCGCTCGCCAGCAGGAAGCCGAAGTTGGATCCCGGGTTTTGCTGCCACGCCTTCACATCGTCTATCAGACCGCCGGACGACCAGACATAGCCGCCGAGGTCGACCACGGCCGTCGTCGCGCTCGCGACCTCCGCGTAATCCACCCCGATCAACGCCCCGGGACTTGACCACGGAGTTGAGCCGAAGTGCCGGTCGTTCCAGGTGGCATCACCCGGCATCGCCGCCGTCCCCGTCACCGGGGTGCCCGTCCCTTCGCCCCAGCTCACCAACAAACGGTGAAGGCTGAAATCATAGCTCACCGGGTTGCCGCGCATGTCCGGATCCGGGACCTTTGAAACAGAGAGCGAAACTTCCGCACCCGACACCACGGCCCCTGGCGGAAGCGCTCCGAGGTCGAACCGGAACATTGCGCGCGACCGCGTGTTGGTAAAATTCGTGCCCGCCACCAGCGACGATCCGCCCAGGTCGGAATCCGGATTCGCCTGAAAAAGCGAGGTATCCGCCACCGCGGAAAACGTCATTGTTGCTGCCGACAGGCGCGCGCAGAAGATCGGGTAAACCAGCCAGCACAAGCCGGAGAAAATCGACAGGCGGCTTAATTTCATCACCTCCACCTTCGCCGGACTTCTCTGGATTTCAAGGCGGGAATGCACCGAGCCTCTGTCACACCAGCCCCTTCTGCTCCTGCGCGCGGCGGAGGCGGATTTGAAGGTCGGCGAGCACGTTCATGAAATAGATGTAGGCATCGTACGGGCTCGGATAGGGCGTGAAATACTTGTGCACGCTGCCGTCGGTGCCGCCCTTGGTGGACATCCAGTAGAAATGGTCCGAAGTCTGCATTTTCGCCCAGGTGTCGGTGAGGTCCTCGTCGTTCACCGCGAGGATCTGCTGTTCAAGGCGGTGGACCTTGGCGATGGCCTCCTGCTGCATGACATTGCCCATCCAGGCGGATAGATCGCGCTCGGCGTCGGCCCACGAGGTGATGGCGCCGCAGTTGTACTCGCGGGAAGCGCGGTAAAGCTCGGTGGCTTCGGTGGGAGTGACCCATTGCAGGCCGGCTTCGATCACCGCCTCGGGGATTCCCTCCCAGAACGTATAGATGCCGGTCTCGTCCCAGTGATGCTCGCCGATGGTTTCGTAGTCCATGAAGAGGTTCACGACATCACCTTCACACTCGGCGAGCCACCGGGAGAATTTTTCCGCGGTGAGCGGATACTCGGGCCATGCGGGATCGGAGAAACGGAAACCGAGATCGTCGGATAGAGGAATGTTCCGCAGCAGGGTCTTGATGCGCGCGGTGGTGGGCGCGCGGTAGAGGAAATTCGGCGAGCGTCCGTTGAGGTTCCATTCCACACCCTCGGCGATGATGCCGTCGAAGCCCATGGTCTCGGCCTTGGCGGCGATGGCGTCGTTGTAGATCAGCTCGGTGTTGCGGAAGACACGCGGGCGGACGGAGAAGACGTCCTCGAGCTTCTGCAAGTGCATCTCCACCTGCCGGTCGAACTCCTTGTTGGAATGCACGAAGGCCAGCGAGTGATAGTAAGTCTCCGCGAGCAGCTCGAC
Source organism: Akkermansiaceae bacterium (assembly GCA_041736495.1). Classification (GTDB taxonomy): domain Bacteria; phylum Verrucomicrobiota; class Verrucomicrobiia; order Verrucomicrobiales; family Akkermansiaceae; genus Luteolibacter. The sequence continues at coordinate 6,233 of JBGSTM010000111.1, read as the reverse complement.
TCCACCGGACGCGACGAGTTCCTGGAACGACTCGAGCACGTCCGGACGGTAGCGCTCCATCTGCTCGATGACGGTGCCGCTGATCGAAAGCGCGATGCGGAAGCGGCCTTCGTTCTCCTCGATGAGCCGCTTGAACATGCGGTTCGCCGGCAGGTAGCATTTTTCCGCGACCTTGCTGAGGATCTCGCGGTTCATCGCCTCGTCCTCGTAGACCGCGTTTTCACCGATCCGGAAAAAGTCGTAGGATAACAACCGGTTCGGCTGGTGGACCTGGAAGTATAAACAAGCGTCGGGCATTGGGTTTGAGCGGGGGAAGATGGTTGTGGGGAATCAGCGGGCCAATTCCTCGTAAAGGTGGACCACCTTGGCAGCGGCGGCGTCCCAGGTGGAGGCGGCGATGTCGAGCTTCGCCTGTTCGATGACCCGCTCGCGGAGCTCGGGGTCGGTGAGGAGGTTGTTGATGTGTTCGGCCATCAGCTCGACGTCCCAGTAGTCGGCCTTGAGCGCGCCCTTGAGGACTTCGGCGACACCGGATTGTTTGGAAATGACCGCAGGAATGCCGAATTGGGCGGCTTCGAGAGCGGACAGGCCGAAGGGCTCGGAGACGGACGGCATGCAATAAACGTCGGTCATCGAGAGCAGGTCGTTGACCTTTTCCTTGTCGAGGAATCCGGTGAAATGGAAATGCCCGCCAAGGCCGCGGAAGGCGCCGGACTCGATGAGCGGGCGGAGCTTGTCCCCGGTGCCGGCGACAACGAAACGCACATCGGGATTTTTCGTAATGACGCGCGAGGCGGTTTCGAGGAAAAACTCCGGGCCTTTCTGCGAGGTGAGGCGGCCGAGGAAGAGCACGAGTTTTTCGGGGAATTTTTTCCGGGTCTCGAAGGCGTGCACCGGGTCCGCGCCGTTGTGGACGGGCCGGATTTTCGCCGGGTCGATTCCGTAGTGGCTGGCGATGATCTTGCCGGTGTAGTGGCTGACCGGGATGACGCAGTCGGCCTGCTCCATGCCGAATTTTTCCAGATCGTAGATCCAGCCGTGGTCCTCCGCGCCGGAGCGGTCGTATTGCAAGGCGTGGACGTGGAGGAAAAGCGGCTTGCCGGTGGCTTTTTTCACCTCGACGCCGGCGAGAAAGGTCATCCAGTCGTGGGCATGGATGATGTCGAATTCCTCCAGCAGCGCGAGCTTCGCGGCGACCTTGGAAAACTCGATCACCTTGCTGCCGAGATCCGGCCCGTAGAGATCGCCGATTTTAAAGGAGTCCAACTGTTGGACGGTGGTCTCGGAAAAGATTTCCTGCTCGCCAGGCGTGAGCTGCGGGACATTTGCAGCGCTTTCCCCGTCCTCATAAGGGTTCAGGAAAACCGGCACGTTCCGGACCTGGGCGAAGCTGTCGTAGCGGTAGCGGCCTTCAACCTGTTTCAGCGATTCCAGGCTGAGGAGATTCAGCCCGCGCAGGTCGAAATCCGTGAAATCCGCCTCGGGCGACGACTGCGGCACCACCACGGTGAGATCGACGTGTTTCGCAAGCGCGCGGGCCAGACCGAGGCATGCGATTCCGAGGCCACCATTGATGAGTGGTGGGAATTCCCAGCCGAGCTTGAGGACGCGAAGACGGTTCATGGGTAAGGGTCTGCAGCATGACCGGCTTGCCGGTGTTGATGGGCGCAACGGTCCTGTGATTCATGTTCTAAGCAAGTGCCGGGCCAATATCAACAAACCATCGCCCGGATCCGGTGACAATCCCGACCTGTGAGACATGACGGAAATTGTTCGTGCCTGCGCATTTTCCGCCGCCATGGTGGCCGCATGAAGTGCTTGCTGCCGCTGCTTTTCGCGATGCTTTCATCATGCGCGTTGCTGCCGAGGGCGACCCGGGTGCCGGTCGACACGTTGCCAGGCGGCAAACCGGATGGCGATGAACTGGTAGTATTCCTGCCGGGGCGCTGGAGCCGCGTGGAGGAATTCGAGCGCGAGGGATTTTTCGAAATCGCCGGCCGACGCTGGCCGGATGCGAGACTCGCTGCGGTCGACCTGCACCTCGGTTATTTCAAGAACCGGACGATGGCCAGGCGGCTGCACGAGGATGTGGTTCTACCAGCACGCCGCGACGGAGTCACGAAATTGCGGATTGTCGGCATCTCGATGGGCGGGCTAGGCGCCCTGATCTACGATGTGGAATATCCGGGATCCGCCGACGAGCTGATCCTGCTTTCGCCGTTTCTGGGAGAAGAGGACGCCCTGCGGGAAATCGAGGCGGCCGGGACGCTAGCAGACTGGAGTCCGGGGCCGGTGATGGAAGCGGATTTCACCCGCAAACTCTGGCTTGGCCTGCGCAAACACCAGCGGGAGAGGGAGCGGGAAGCCAGCCCGCGGATCCTTCTCGGCTGCGGAAAGGGGGATCGCCTGGCCGCGTCCAACCGCCTGTTTGCCCGGGAATTTCTCGAATCCGACGACCCGCGGTGGATCGCCGGCGGACACGACTGGCCGACTTGGAGGACCCTGTTCGAAGAGCTGATCCGGAAATGAGCGACACCCCGTGGAAGGAACGATCACCGCGCTGTTGAAAGCAACGGTCGCAGACTTCATCCGCATTGCCGCGCCAACGTCTCACTCGGGCTCTCACCAAAAAGTCCGCGGTATTCACGGGAGAAATGCCCCATGTGCCAGAAGCCCCATTGCAACGCGGTTTCCTTGATGACTCCGGGGGCGGGTTTCACGGTGAAAAGTGCGCGGCGGGCACCGTGCAGCCGCTGGTGCCGGATGTAGGCGGTGGGACCGAGGCCCATCGAGCTGCGGAAGAGAACCTCCACACCCCGCGCAGACATGCCGAGCGCGGCGCTGACATCCTCCAGCCGGATCGGCCCATGGGCGGACGACTTGATGAAATCCCTCGCCTCCTGCAAATGTTTCAGGCGTCCCACAATCCGGGAATTGGGCGGCGGGACGAGTCCTCCGGCTCCGCTGCGCAGCGCGATGAGGAAGGACTCCAGCAGCATTTCCTCCATCTCCTTGCGCGCCCACCCGTCCGAGAACGGGCATGCCGGATCCTGAATACCCTCCACCGCGGTCGAGACCAGGAATCGCAGCCGTAGCTGTTCCACCGCGCCGATGCGCATGCCCGCACCCCGCTTGAGCAGCGCGTCCGGAATATCGGGAAACCATCTTTCCAGCGCCTGGTGGAACTGCTCCACAGGCACGGTGAGCGTGGCGTTGGCATACCCCTCGGGCGTGTAGGCATCCAGCAGGCCTCCCGGCGGAAAAAAACCCATATAACCATCGAGATGTTCGGCCCCGAAATTGAAGGAGTGACCTTTAACGGGACAATGCGTCACAAAAACCAACGTATAACAATCCACCGGCATCGCCCCGGTGAACAACATCGCCGGACCCATCTCCGCAAAATCGAGGCAGCTGAAAGAGCCGGTCAGCCGTGAGAGCCGGCTCGGCAGCGGTTTGACACTCAACTGACAGGGTTCGAAGTTGGCACTGCGAATCACGGACGACAGTTGTTCCGGATTAACGACCACCTGAAAAGCAGTTGGATCAAAACTCCCGTTCACAGTCCGTCTGTTACCTCCCGGCCTTCCGGGACACAAGCCATTTCAGTGCGGAAATGGGATACGCTTTTCCCTCGAAACAGCGAACCAATGGGAATAGGGATTTCGGACTGATGCTAGGCTTCCTCCCAGCCCCTCTGAGATCTATCAAACACCACCTGTCAAAAGGACTTCCCCACGTGGATCATTCCGGATGCTGTGGCAGGATCCCAGGACACTCGAACCAATTCCAATGATGCAATACGTAAAAAGCGCCCTCCTCGGCTCGTCCGCCATTCTCGCGGCCTCCATCAGCACCGCGATCGCAGGCACGGTGGAAAGCCCCGTCATCGAGACCCCACCCGCCGCCCCGTCCTCGGACTGGGTGTTTCAAGGCACCATCTATGGCTGGCTACCCGGTCTCGATGGCGATGTCGGAGTGGATGGTTTCGACGTCGGAGTGGATGAATCGTTCATCGACCTCCTGCCCGACATCGACATGTTCGCCATGCTGCGTTTCGAAGCCCGCAAGGCGAAATGGGGAATCATCGCGGATGGCTTTTATGTCGACCTTGGGACTTCGGCAAATCCACCGGGAAACCTCTATAACAGCGCCAATTTGGGACTGAAACAATTGCTTGGCGAGCTCTCGATCGCCTACCGCGTCTATGAAAGTCCCTCGGGTTTCGTCGATCTCTATGCCGGCGCGCGCTACAACGGTTTCAAGGTGGATCTAGGCGGGTCGCTCAATCAGCCTGGAATTCAGAACGTCAGCAACTCGACGAGCGCGAAGATCGTGAATACCAGCGAGGCCCGTGCCGAGGCGATCGCGGCACCGGTCGTCGCCACCTATCAGGCTGCGGGAGCGGCTGATAGAGCCGCCATCGAGGCGAATCTGGCAGCGGACATTCAGGCCGATGTGGATGCGCAAGTGAAAAAGGACGTCGAACAACGGGTCAACGCGATCCTCCGCGACAACGGCATCCGGCAGCGTGACCTCAGCGGTGGCGATTTCGCCCGCAATATCAAGGTCGTCCGGGACGAACTCACCGCTGCGACCGCCGAGCTTGAAGTCGCGAAGCTACGGGCCACCGTCAATGCCTCCGCCCAAGCGGACGTCGCGGCGGCGGAAGCCAGGGTTCAAAAATCCGAGCAGGATCTCGCCAAAGCCATCAACGGTAAACTCAACACGCTACCCACCAAAAAGTCCGCCGACTTGGATTGGGTGGATCCTATCGTCGGTTTCCGCGCCCAGTGGAACATCAACGAGAAATGGTACCTCGCCGGCAAGAGCGATATCGGCGGATTCGGGGTGGGCTCGGAACTGGCTTGGACGTTGCAGGCGACTGTCGGTTACAACCTCAACGAAAGGAGTTCCATCGAACTCGGCTACCGCTATCTTCACACCGACTATGACAATGATTCGGTGCTCTATGATGTCGCCGAGGCCGGCCTCTACATGAGCTATAACATCAGGTTCTAACTCCAGATCACACTCTAAGCCCCTGGGTGCCTGGCGGAAACCGTCGGACATCGAAGTCGCAGATTGAATTCCGCTGCATCCATCGCCCATCCAGAAACCACCAACGCGTCAACGACCATGAAACTAACCTCCCACCTCCTCTTCTCCGGGATTCTGGCATCCGCCGTCCTGACACTCGCACATTCCGCCACGGCTCAGGTCCAAACCACCGGCCAACCCGGCTCACCCAGTGCCACGACCACCATCCCGGGAAACCAGCTCCCCGCGCCCGATCCGAAGTTCGGCGGCGTGATCAAGGACGACGCGCTGAATTCGAAACCCTGGTGGGCACCGCGCATCGTGCCACCCAAGGAGGCACCCAACGTCCTGCTCATCATCACCGACGACGCAGGCTTCGGCGTGCCCAGCACCTTCGGCGGCGTTATACCAACACCCACGATGGACCGCATCGCCAAGAGCGGACTGCGCTACAACAACATCCACTCCACCGCGCTCTGCTCGCCCACGCGCGCCGCGCTTATCACCGGACGCAACCACCACTCGGTGGGCTTTGGCGTGATCTCCGAACAGGCCACCGGTTTTCCCGGATATAACAGCATCATCCCCGAGTCCAAGGCGACCATCGGCCGCATGCTCAAGGACAACGGCTACTCGACGGCGTGGTTCGGGAAAAACCACAACACGCCGGCCTTCGCCGCCAGCCAGGTGGGGCCGTTCGACCAGTGGCCCAACGGCATGGGCTTCGAGTATTTCTACGGCTTCAACGGCGGCGACGCGAACCAGTGGCAGCCGAACCTCTTCCGCAACTCGACCCAGATCTATCCGTTCGACGGCAAGCCGGAGTGGAACCTCATCACCGGCATGGCCGATGACGCGATCGAATACCTCAACCGCATCCACCAGACGATGCCGAGCAAACCGTTCTTCGTGAAATACGCGCCCGGTGCCACCCACGCGCCGCACCACCCGACCAAGGAGTGGGTGGAGAAAATCAGCGCCATGAAATTGTTTGACGACGGCTACGAAAAACTCCGCGAGCGCATCTTCGAGAACCAGAAGAAACTCGGCGTGATTCCGGCGAACACGCAGCTCGAACCCTGGCCCTCGGAAATGCTCAAGCCATGGGATCAACTCACAGCAGACGAAAAGAAGCTCTTCATCAAACAGGTCGAGGTTTTCGCCGCTTACTCCGCTTACAGCGACCACGAGAT
>JBGSTM010000103.1:0-36616 GCA_041736495.1 Akkermansiaceae bacterium | reverse complement strand
ATCGACGGCGTTCTTCCCAAGGATGCCGGTGCCGCCGCCGCCCGCGCTCCGCGCAAGTAAGAGTCAAGGTCACGGGTCATGAGTGGACGGGTCATGGGTCACACCATCCCGGGCACTCATGGCTCATGACCCGCGACTCATCAACCACCCACTCCCATGTTCCTCGCAGAAGTCATCGGACAAGTCGTCTCCACGAAAAAAGACGAGCTGATGGTCGGAAGGAAATTGCTCCTGCTCCGCCCCAAGCTCATCGACGACAAGGATCCGTCCAAGTTCAAGGACGGCCAGAATACCATCGTCGCCATCGACACGGTCGGTGCCGGGGAAGGGGAACTGGTGCTTTTCTGCCAGGGCAGCTCGGCCCGCGCCGCGCAGGGGCTCAAGCTGATTCCCGTCGATGCCGCCATCGTGGCGATCATCGACCGCGTGGAAGTTCACGGCAAGACGCTCTACAAGGGCGGATAGATTTTCCGCCTGATTCCATTTCCCCATTTTCTGAATGAAAACTCTCGATCCCGAAACACTCCGCTCCGTCGTTGAATCCGTCGTCGCCCGCCTCGCCGCGACGCAGGGCCAGCCGACACCCGCGCCGGCTCCATCCGCCGCTCCCGCCAAATCATCCTGTGGCTGTGGGTGCCCCGGAGATGCTGGCAGACACGGGGTTTTTACCTGTGTGGACAAGGCTTCCCAAGCCGCGCACGACGCGCATCTCCAGTTGAAAAAGCTTGGAGTCGCCGGCCGCGCCAAGGTGATTGAAATCGTCAAGGGACTCGCTGTGGCGAATGCCGAGCCATGGGGCAAGTTCGAGATGGAGGAGACCAAGATCGGCCGCCTCGATCACAAGATCGGCAAACTGCTCATCACGAAGAACGTTCCCGGCACCGAGTGGCTTCAGCCTTACGCCATGAGCGGCGATGGTGGCATCACGCTGGAAGAGTATGCGCCTTTCGGTGTTGTCGGCGCGATCCTTCCGGTCACGCACTCTGTTCCAACACTCACCGGCAACGTTATCAACATGGTGGCTGCTGGAAACTCCGTTGTTTTCAATCCGCATCCCGGCGGTGCCCGCAGCGCCGCCATGGCCGTGCGCGCCTTCAATGAAGCGATCAAGCGGGAAATTGGAATCGAGAACATCATCACGACCATCGAGTCACCAAGCCTCGAATCCTTCGACCTGCTTTGCAAGAATCCTAACATCGCCCTGCTCGCCATCACCGGCGGCCCGGCAGTCGTCAATGCGGCGATGAAATCCGGCAAGCGCGCGATCTGCGCCGGCCCGGGAAATCCCGTCGTCGTCGTCGACGAAACCGCCGACCTCGCCCGTGCCGCCCGCAGCGTCATCGAGGGAGGTGCTTTCGATAACAACCTGCTCTGCATCGGTGAGAAGGTCGTCTTCGTCGTGGCCTCCGTTTTCAACCGTTTCTGTGAGGAACTCACCAAGGCCGGTGCCGCCCGCCTCAATGCCCAGGAGCTTGAGCGTCTCACTGCGGCCGCGTTCACCTTCAAGCCCGGCGAGGGCGGCGGATGCTCGCACGCATCCGTCAACCGCGCGCTCGTGGGTGCCGACCCGGCCGTTCTCGCAAAACACGCCGGAGCCACCATCCCGTCCGGCACCCAACTGCTCTTCGCCGAGACGGATGCGGACCACGCGTTCGTCCAGGAAGAACAAATGATGCCGATGATGCCGATCGTTTCGGTTCCCGACTTCGAAACCGGTGTCCGCGAAGCAAAACGCGCCGAGCACAACTACCGCCACTCCGCCATCATCCATACCAAGGACGTCGATCACATGACCTACATGGCCAAGGAAATGGACACCACCATCTTCGTCAAAAACGGCGCGTCGGTCGCCGGTCTCGGCCTCGGCGGTGAAGGCTATCTCTCCTACTCCATCGCCACCACGACGGGCGAGGGGATCACCACTCCCAAGACTTTCACCCGCATCCGCCGCTGCGTGCTCGTCGAAAACCTCCGCATCATCTAACTTCATGTTTCTCGCTCAAGTCGTCGGCCACGCGGTCAGCAGTTTTTCCCACCCTTCGATGAAGGGTTACAAGTTGCTGCTGTGCCAGGCTCTCGACCCCGAGCACGGACTCACCGGAGCGCCGATGGTCGCCATCGACCTCTTCGGTGCAGGTCTTCACTCCAAGGTCTTCGTCTCCACCGACGGCCTCGGTGCCCGCCACATCGTCCACGACAACAAATCGCCGATCCGCAACTTCATCCAGGGAATTGTGGATTGAAAAGACGCAAGAACGCTTCGCTCCAAGACCCCAGACTCAAGATGAAGAATTCACTCACTCAAATACCAAGCAGACACCACCTACATGGCCCTCTTGTCTTGTGTCTTGTGTCTTGCCGTCTTGCTTCTCTCCAACCATGCGCGTAGCCCAAGTCATCGGTCGAGTGACCCTGAGTATCCAGGATCCATCCTTCAAGGGTGGGCGCTGGCTCATGGTCAATCCGCTTGATGCCGGGCAGTTCAACGACGCCTGCCGCGAGGCTCCGGCGCTTTCCGCCCAGTCGTCGCTGGTCGTTTACGACAACATGGGTGCCGGGGACGGCGACATCGTCGGCATCGTCGAAGGTGCCGAAGCGACTGCGCCATTTGATTATCCCATTCCGCTCGACGCCATCACCGTCGCCATTTTCGACTCCCTTTCCTATCAACCACCACTTTCCGATTCCTAACCGCCGAACCACATGAGCAACAAAGTCTTCACCGCCGCTGATATCGAAGCCCACTTGAAATCGGGGAAAACCGCCGCCGACCTTCCGAAAGGCGCCGTGCTGACACCCTCGGCCAAGGATGTCCTCCGCGATGGAATCGGGCCGGTGCGCGCCGGTGGCGGATCGGGTTCTGCCGCGCCCGCCGCCTATGCGGAACCGATTCTTCCCGACTATGAGTTCAAGTGGACTCCCGGAAACGACCCGAAGTCCCCTGCGGAAATCCAGGCGTTCTTCCATTCACCCGCCATCGTCGAACTCAAGCAGCGGATGGTCGACATCGGCAAGCGCATGTGGGACCGCGAATATACCGATGGCAATGGTGGTAATCTAACGATCCGTGTCGGTGACAATCTCGTACTCTGCACCCCGACTCTTGTTTCCAAGGGATTCATGACGCTCGAGCAGATGTGCCTCGTGGACATGGAAGGCGTGCAGCTCGCCGGGAAATACAAGCGCACCTCCGAGTGCATGACCCATCTTGCGATCATGAAGCGCCAGCCCAAGGCCAAGGCCTGCTGTCACGCGCATCCGCCGCATGGAACTGCCTTCGCCGTAGCTGGTGTACAACCTCCGACCTGCATGATTCCCGAAGCGGAAGTCTTCCTCGGCCAGATCGGTCTATCGAAATATGAAACGCCCGGCACACCTGCGAACGCCGTGGCCGTCGGCGATGCCGCCGTCGATCACATGGCGGTTCTCATGGTCAACCACGGTGTGATCACCTGGGGCAAGGACATTGAAGACGCCTACTGGAAGATGGAAAACGTCGAGTCCTATTGCAAAACCATCTGGGTTGCCTCGCAGCTCAACGGTGGCAAGCTTCTCACCATCAGCGGCGGCCAGGCCAAGGAACTCATCGCGCTGCGCAAGGTGCTCGGCATGGAAGACAAGCGCGCCGGCTGGACCGAGTGCCAACTCTGTGACAACGCGGAATTCAGCCCAGGCACCGTCTGCCAGATCCCGGACAAAGCTGCGCCTTCGTCCAGTGGCAAACTCGATCCCGAAGCCGAGAAACTCGTGCAAATGCTCACCGAGCAGATCCTGGCAGCGGTCAAGTAATCCAACAGTTCCCCCATTTCCTCCATGAAAACACCAATCACCGTCTCCATCACCGGCGCGGCAGGCCAGATCGGCTACGCCTTGTTGTTCCGCATCGCATCCGGCTCCGTCTTCGGCCCCGACCAGCCGGTCAACCTGCGCCTGATTGAAATCGAGCCCGGCATGGCCGCCCTTCAAGGCGTGATCATGGAACTCGACGACTGCGCATTCCCGTTGCTCAACGATGTCGTAGGCACGTCGGATCTGAACGAAGGGTTCAAGGGCACCAACTGGGCGCTGTTAGTCGGCTCGGTGCCACGCAAGGCCGGGATGGAGCGCAACGACCTGCTTCGCATCAACGGCAAGATCTTCACCGGCCAGGGCAAGGCCATTGCCCGCAATGCTGCCCGTGACGTCCGTGTGTTAGTCGTCGGAAATCCCTGTAACACCAACGCCCTCATCGCGATGAGCAACGCCGAGGGAATTCCCAAGGATCGTTTCTTCGCGATGACCCGGCTCGACGAAAACCGCGCCAAGAGCCAACTCGCCAAGAAGGCAAGTGTGCATCAGTCGAAAGTCACCAACCTCTGCATCTGGGGCAACCACTCGGCCACCCAGTACCCGGATTTCACGAATGCGAAGATCCACGGCCGCCCGGTCACCGACGTGATTTCCCATATCGCCTGGCTCAAGGGCGACTTCATCAGCACCGTGCAACAGCGGGGAGCCGCCATCATCAAGGCCCGCGGTGCCTCTTCCGCCGCCTCCGCTGCGAACGCTGCGATCGATACGGTCATCAGCTTGATCACCCCGACTCCTGCTGGCGACTGGCACTCTGTTGCCGTTTGCTCGGACGGTTCCTACGGCATCGAAAAAGGCCTCATCGCTTCGATGCCGATCCGCACCATCGAGAACGGAAAATGGGAAGTCGTGCAAGGCGTCCCCATCGACGCCTTCAGCCGCGAGAAGATCGATCTCAGCATCGCCGAACTCAAGGAAGAGCGCGACGCGGTGAAGAGTTTGATTCCTGGTTAGGCGGCGCTATTTGCCTGACCTGTTGGCGATAACCTCGTCGATCCAGTTTTCGATATCCTGCCAGACCGATCCTTGGAGCGATTCGTTGTGCCTCGCTCCAGGGACGAGAATCAATCGCTTGGGGCCTGCCAAGTTGGCCAGCACGCGGCGCGAGTGATCCGGCGGGGTGTCGGTATCGTCCGCTCCGTGGATGATGAGTGTTGGAACCCTAACATTCCGGGCGGCCGCTGCAGGGCTGACGGCGTCTATCTGGAAGTGACCTTGTTGTTCTGCGAGTTGAATGGCCCGCTCGACGACTCCGGAAGTAAAGAAAAACGGCGCTCGTTCCGTCACTACGGTCCTCAGGTCGGAAAAACATTCCGCAGCGACCACCGCTGAAACACGTTCGTCAATGGCGGCAAGTTGAAGTGCCACTGCCGCACCCAGCGAACTGCCGACCACTACGATCGGACCCGGACGAACAGTATCCAGCACCCGCTGAAGATCTTCTTTCTCGAAATAGCCGTAAGTGCAGGCTTCACCGCCGGACTCCCCGTGCGCGCGGTTGTCGTAGGCCACCACATCGAACCCGCGTTTTTGAAAACGCTCGATGACTCCCGCTCCGCTGGCGCGGTTGTCAGCGACACCGTGGAGATAGATCAAGGTTCCCCGATGCTTGCCCAACGCATCGCCGCGCCAACCCTTGAGACTGACTCCGTCTCCTTGGTAAGTCATCTCCCTGCACTGAGGCGGAAGCATCGCGGTAACCCGCCGGTGCGGGGGATGGAGGATCAGAGCAGCGCCGATTCTGGGAAACTGGCTCGCAATCGCACCGACTAGCAGGAGCGTGACAAGGCCGATGATGATGAGCCGTTTTCTTGCACGCTTGGTCATGAAAGGCGAGGGGCGGACTTGTTGGAGAATCAAATGGCGTTTTCTCCAGATTTACTGGAGTCTATCACTTCCATTCGTTTGAGCTGTTTGAGGCAGTAAATCAACGGGATGATTCCGATCACGCCGAACGAGCAGTCGATCAAACGCCAGTAAAACGGAATGCCGCGGATAGGTCCGCAGATCAGGGCGAGTGGAATCACCGCGAGGCAGGCGGCGATGCCGGTGTAGATCGTCGCCCGGCTGGACAGGGGGGTGATGAGCGGCCCGATGAAGAATGCTGCGATCACGAGATGACCGAATGCGAGCCAGTCGGTGCCATAAGCGATCCACGGGAAATCAGTATAAGTGGTTTCCAGTCCGTGCCGGACGCTGAGAATCCAGAATTGCAGTCCGCTATATCCCTCTGGGGATGTTGCTGATCCAACTCCCAGCAGTTGCGAGAGAAGTCTCAATTCCCACAGCAGGGGGAACGCAGTCACTCCGCTGATCACCAGGCCGAAGATGAACAGGAGCATAGCCGCGCGGTATCGGAACAAGGCGGATTTGTGATTCATGGTATTTCCTGAGAGTTAAATGGCGCGCACGTCGCACCACCCGTTGTGCCAGGAGACGCTCAGATCGACTTGATAGAGTTCGCTCAGGCGGGCGGAGGTGACGATGTCCTTCTTGTTCCCGTCGGCGAAAATGTGGCCGTTTTGCAGAAGAACAATGCGCTGGATTTCCGGCGGGATCTCTCCGGGATGGTGGGTGACAAGCACGAGATCCCGTCCAAACTCTAGCAGGGAGCGTAAGGTGGCGGTAAGTTGCAGCGCGGCGGCGAAGTCGAGGGCGGTGGAGGGCTCGTCGAGCACAAGCACCTCCGGATCATGGACGAGTGCGCGGGCGATGAGGATGCGCCGTCGTTCGCCGGAAGAGAGGGTGCCGAATTGGCGGTCTGCGAGATGCATCACGCCTAGCAGTTTCATCACCTGGTTCGTGCGTTCCTTGTCGGCTTGGGAGAAACGCATGTCCCGCGTCCGGCCGTAAGCACCGCGTAGGGACGAGAGCACGGCGTCCCGGGTGAATTCTCCGGGATCGAAGCGTTCAACTTCCTCCGGCATCACCACGCCGATGCGGTGCCGGAGTTCTTCCAAAGACCAGAGGTCCTCTCCGAAGAGGCGGCACGTTGTGGCGGGATCCGCCTCGGGTCGGACTTCGCCGGTGAGCAGTTTGAGAAACGAGCTTTTGCCGGCTCCGTTAGGACCGAGGATGGCGACGCTTTCGCCGTGGACGAGTCTGAGGGAGAAATCCCGCAGTGCGAGGGTGTCGCCGCGCCAGACTCGGGCGTTGGCGATTTCAAAGATCGGATGGGGCCCTCCAGAAACGTTTGTGTCATTTGAAGATGGCCAATACCGGGCGGTGGTCGGACGCCTTGTCCCACTCCACGTCGTCGATGATTTTCGCGGCTTGGAAATCCACATCCCCACGGAGACCGCGGCTTACCATGATGAAGTCGATGCGGGAGTAGATGTCATGCAGCGACCAGTGATAGGTCCAGGCCTGTTCGCGGGAATCCTTGGCCGGGATGGCTGTCAGATAGGTGGGATCGTTGTAGTTCCCGGTGATCGCCTTGATCGCTGGAGTGGCGCGGGTGTCGTTGAAATCGCCGTAAACGACGAGCCGGGCGTCGGCGTTGGTTTCCAGAATGGAATCCACGTGACGGCGCAAGAGGCGGGCTTCCTGAAGCCGGATGGCTTCCTGATCGCCGACTTCGACGTCGCGTTTGGATTTCAAGTGCACGCCCAGGAAGCGGTAGGTTTGGCCCCGGGCTTCGAGTGTGGCATCGAGGATGCCGCGGTTGATGGCGAAGGTCTGGCCGGCGAGTTGAAATTCGGATTCAGCGGGTTTGGCGGTGGAGGTAATGGGAAAGCGGGAGAGCAGTCCGAGGTGACGGGTGGGATCCGAGCCGCCGGTGTAGTGGGAGTGGGGGAGATTCAGCCCGGCGGCCTTGAGGTCTTCCTGGATTTCTGCGAGATCGGCGGCGGTGCCGATTTCACAGAGCCCGATAACGTCGGGTACATGGCGGACGAGAATTTGGACGACAGCTTCTTTTTCGGATTCCGGTTTGGGAGCGCCCTTGAGGTTTTTCCGGTCCACGTAGCGGTCCATCGTCAGCCAGTTTTCGACGTTGTAGGCGATGAAGCGAAGGCCTTCGGACGAGGGTTTTTCGGCAGGCGTGGCGACCGGCTCGGGAGTTTTTGGCGGTTCGCTGGCCGGTGGGGTGTCGACTGCGACCGGGATGGTAGCTGCTGGCGGGGCGACCGGCGCAGGAACCTCGGCGGTAGTGGGGGATTTGACTCCGGGCGTGTCCCAGTCCGGCGTGCCACCTTTTCGATCACAAGCGGATCCGGCGAGAATGATAAAAGCACAGAAAAATGCCCCAAGGATCCTTGGGGCATGATCTCTGACCGGAGCGGTCAAACTGCGAAGTCGCATGGAAATCAGGAATCGCGGGGTTCTTTATTCGCAACTTCCTTCACGCGGGTCTCGGTTTCGGAGCGAGTAATCTCGTGCTCGAAATCATCGCGTGCTTTTTTGAATTCGCCCATGCTTTTGCCGATTCCGCGGGCGAGTTCAGGCAATTTCTTGGCTCCGAAGAGCAGCAGGATCACGACAAAAATCATGATCATTTCAGGCATTCCAATAGGTCCCATGGTGGTAGTGGTGTTGTTGACGAAACGCTAAGGTTCCTTCGGGGCGGTTGCAAAGGGTATTACTTGAATCGGCGGAAGATTCTTTCCGGGCGGGATCAGTGGCAGACCGGGCAGGAATTGAGAGAGGTGAAGAAATCGTTACCTTTGTTGTCCACCAGAATGAAGGCGGGGAAATTTTCCACAGTGATTTTCCAGACCGCTTCCATGCCAAGTTCGGGGAACGCGACGACTTCCTGCGAGCGGATGTGTTCCTGCGCGAGCAGGGCGGCGGGTCCGCCGGCTGATCCGAGGTAGAAGCCGCCGTGTTTTTGGCAGGCGTCGGTGACTTGCTTCGAGCGGTTTCCCTTGGCGAGCATGACCATGGAGCCGCCGCTGGCCTGGAAGAGATCGACGTAACCGTCCATCCGCCCGGCGGTGGTTGGACCGAATGAACCGGAGGGCATGCCTGCGGGTGTCTTGGCCGGGCCGGCATAATAAACCGGGTATTTTCTGAAATATTCCGGGAGTTCTCCGGTTTCGTCGAGGATCTCCTTGAGCTTCGCGTGGGCGATGTCGCGGGCGACGATGATGGTGCCGCTAAGCGCGAGAGCGGTGGTGACGGGGTATTTTGAGAGGGTTTTCAGGGTTTCCTCCATGCCGAGGTCGAGGTCGATCGGCACGCCCTTGAATTTCCAGTCGCGGAATTTTTCCGGGATGAAACGGCCGGGATTCTTTTCGAGTTTCTCGAGGAAAATCCCGTCCTTGGTGATCTTCGCCTTGGCTTGGCGGTCCGCCGAGCAGGAAACACCGATGCCGACAGGGCACGACGCGCCGTGACGTGGCAGGCGGATGACGCGCACATCGAGCGCGAAATACTTCCCGCCGAATTGCGCGCCGATGCCGATTTCGCGGGAAATTTCAAGCAGTTCCTTTTCCAGCTCGATGTCGCGGAACGCCTGGCCGTGCTCGTTTCCGGACGTCGGGAGATTGTCGTAATAGCGGGTGGAAGCCATTTTCACCGTCTTGAGGCAGGTCTCCGCCGAGGTGCCGCCGATGACGAAGGCGAGGTGATAGGGTGGGCAGGCGGCGGTGCCGAGCGACGCCATTTTCTCGCGACAGAATTCCTTGAGTCGCTTCGGGTTGAGCAGGGCTTTGGTTTCCTGATAGAGAAAGGTTTTGTTCGCCGAGCCGCCGCCTTTGCTGACGAAGAGGAATTTGTAGGCGTCGCCCTCGGTGGCGTAGAGGTCGATCTGCGCGGGTAGGTTGGTCTTGGTGTTGACCTCGTCGAACATCGTCAGCGGCGCGGTCTGCGAGTAGCGCAGGTTTTCCTTGGTGTAGGTTTGGTAGATGCCTTTTGAGAGGAATTCCGCGTCGTCGCAGCCGGTCCAGACTTGCTGGCCTTTTTTCCCCATGATGGTGGCGGTGCCGGTGTCCTGACAAAATGGCAGGATGCCGTGCGAGGCGATTTCCGCGTTTTTCAGGAGCATGAGGGCGACCATCCGGTCGTTTTCCGTGGCTTCCGGGTCATCCAGAATCGCCGCGACTTGTTCGAGATGGGAGGCGCGGAGAGTGAAATTGATGCCCTTGATCGCTTCCGCCGCCAGCAAGGTGAGCGCTTCCGGTGCGATTTTCAGCACCGGCTTGCCCTCGAATTCGGATACGGAGACGTGCTCAGAGCTCAGGAGTTCATATTCCGTCGTATCGGGGCCGAGCGGGAAGGCATCTTGGTAGAAAAATGGTTTGTCGGACATGGAGTGCGGCTTTTTTTAGACACGCCGGGATGGAGGAGCAAACCGTTTCACGGCTCGCCGCAACGAATGCACGGTGAATGGTGGAATCTGCGACTCAAGCGCCCGTAAAGCTCACGCCCAATTCTTCGGCAATTGCTTTGAGCCGAAGATCGAAGGTCCACAGCGGGACGCCGCCGAGCACCGACGAGGCAAGGACGGTCGCGTCGTTCCACTGGATCCCGCGACCCCATAAGCGACGGCCCTCCACCATCTGACGGGTTTCGGAAAAGCTGGCGATCGGGGGACGATTCAGTTTCGCCAGATCGATCAGCGTTTGCTGCCGGTCCTTGAAGGTTCCCATGGAGAGCTCGCCCACGATGATCGGGTGACACCAGACTTCGCCGTCCTCCAACATGGCCGAGAGCAAGGGATTCCGCTGACGGAAATGATGGATCCAAACACAGGTATCCACGAGGATCGGCCTCATGGCGCTTCTTCCGCTACTTTGGAGGTGGAAATAGATGCATCCGAGAAATAGCTGACTCTGGAATCCCTCGGCGCGAGAGCGAAATCCGGCATGGTTCCGCCTAGGGCGGCGAGCCTGCGGGCCGCCATCCTCTTCACATAGGCGTCGAGCACGAAGTTCAGCAGCTTGGACTTTTCGTCGATTCCGCTGAATTCTGCCGCAGCTGCGAGCAAATCGTCATCAATTGTTACAGTAGTTCTCATGCCTCAAAACTTGCATCAAAATACTCATCATCTCAAGCATTTTTTGGAATCATGTCCAATCCGTCCCCAAGTTAAAGCCTTTCGAGGCTTGCCGGGACTTTCCCGGCGAAGTACACGGCGTCGCCATGAAAAAGAAACCGGTAGTGCTGATCATTCGCGACGGCTGGGGTGTGAATCCCGGGGGAAAAGAAACCGCCATCAAGGATGGAAATGCGACCTTGCTAGCGAAGACGCCGTTTCACGAGGTGATGTTCGCGAAGTATCCAAAAGGTTTCCTCAGCGCCTCCGGTCTTGATGTGGGCCTGCCACCGGGCCAGATGGGCAACTCCGAGGTCGGCCACCTCAATCTCGGTGCCGGGCGCATCGTCTACCAGGATCTCACCCGCATCAACAAGGCCATCGAAGAAGGCACTCTCGCGAAAAATCCGGTGTTCGTGGAAGCTCTGGAAAAAGCAAAATCCGGTCGCCTGCACTTCATCGGACTTGTGTCTGATGGAGGCGTGCACAGCCACCAGGATCAGCTCATCGCCATGGTGCAACTGGCGAAAAAGGCTGGGGTGAACGACATTTTCATCCATGCGATCACCGATGGCCGCGACACCTCACCCACTGGCGGACAGGCGTACATCGCCAAGGTCGAGGACGAGGCCGCCAAATGCGGAGCGCACGTCGCCACCGTGATTGGCCGCTACTTCGCGTTGGACCGCGACAAGCGCTGGGATCGGGTGAAGCTGGCATGGGACGCCATCGTGTTAGGAAAAGGCGAGAAGCGCGACGTGCTCGCCAGCGAGGCCGTCGCCGACTACTACCGCCTCGACAAGACCGACGAGTTCATGCCGCCGATGATCTTCAACGAGCCGGACACCCAGCGCGTCCGCGACGGCGACGTGGTCCTGTTCTTCAACTTCCGCTCCGACCGGGCGCGCGAGCTATCAGAAGCATTCCTTCACGCGGATTTCGACGGCTTTGACCGCGAGGTCACTCCGAAGATCCATTTCGTCACACTCACGCAATACGACGAGAAATACGACTGCCCGGAAATTTTCTCCGCCCAGACGCTCGACATGGTGCTCGGCCAGACGGTGTCCGATGCCGGCAAGACCCAGATGCGGATCGCGGAAACCGAGAAATACCCGCACGTCACCTACTTCTTCAACGGCGGCGAGGAGGTCGCCTATCAGGGAGAGGACCGCTTCATCATTCCCTCGCCCAAGGACGTGCCGACCTATGATTTCAAGCCGGAAATGAGCGCCCAGCAAGTGACAGACACCGTGCTCGCCAAGCTCAAGGACTATGACATGGTCATTCTCAACTTCGCCAACCCTGACATGGTCGGTCACACCGGCGTCGTCGAAGCCGCCGTGAAGGCCTGCGAGGTCATCGATGCCGACGTGAAAGCCATCGTCCAGGAAACCCTGCGTCTCGGCGGCAAACTCCTCATCACCGCCGACCATGGCAACTGCGAGTTCATGCGCAATGCCGACGGTTCGCCAAACACCGCGCACACCACCAACCTCGTGCATATTTTCTACGTCGCCGCCGATGCGGATGAATATACGGTTAGGGACGGCATTCTCGCGGATGTCGCGCCAACCCTGTTGGAAATGCTCGGCGTGCCGAAGCCCAAGCAGATGACCGGCAAGAGCCTGCTCGTGAGCAAGGCGAAGAAGAGAGTGACTCCGGCTGCAAAAAAAGAGGTGAAACCGGCTATGAAAACCGTGGTGAAGCCACCTGCCGACAACACCGCGAAAAAGAAGTCATTGGTGAAGAAGAACAAGGGCCGCGGTGCGAGGAAATGGACGCGATGACGTGATTGAAGTCAATCACGTCAAATGTTACTTCCCAGCCTGATGCACGATCAACAAGCGCAGCCCATTGAGACAAACCAGCACCGTGCTGCCCTCGTGACCGATCACGCCTAACGGCAACGCCAGCGAGAAGCCGAGCGCGGAGATGATGAGCACCACGATGACTGCGCTCGCAAAAACAAGATTCTGGGTGAGCACCCGCTTCGCCCGGCGGGCGTGGGCGACGAGGATGGCGATGTTTTCCAACCGGTCTCCCATCAGGACGATGTCCGCGGTTTCCATCGCCACGTCGGTGCCAGCTGCGCCCATGGCTACGCCGATGTCGGCGATGGCGAGCGCGGGGGCGTCGTTCACGCCATCGCCGATCATCATGACGGTGCCTTCCTTTCTCAGCTCGCGGATGACGTTGAGTTTGTCTTCTGGCAGGAGTTCGGCGTGCACTTCATCGACCTTGGCCTCTTGCGCGATGGCCTCGGCGACGAGGCGCTGGTCGCCGGTGAGCATGACGACTTTTTTCACGCCGAGGCGGTGCAGTTCGTCCGCTAACTGTTTGGCGGCGGGGCGGATGGTATCGGCCATGACGAGCAGGGCCTGCGCGGTGACGGCGTCGCCCATGCGGGTGCCGAGCCAGACGCAGGTTTTTCCCTTGGCTTGCAGCGGTTGGGAAATTTCGGCGAGTGAGGCGGCACCGCTGGCGTTGAGTTCGCGGAAAAGCCGCTCGCTGCCGACGAGGTAGCGGGTGGTCTCAATGGTGGCTTCCGCACCCTTGCCGGCGGTGGATTGGAAATCGGTCGCTTCGGGGAGCGGGATACCCAGTGTTTCGGCGCTTTTGACAATCGCGTGGGCGAGGGGATGCTCGGACTTCGCTTCAAGCGCGGCGGCAACGCGGAGCAAGGCGGTGACGGGATCGGGGAGGGGAGCGTTGATGTCGTGGACACCGTCAACAGTGACGATTTCGGTTAGCGAGGGCTTGCCGACGGTGAGGGTGCCGGTCTTGTCGATGGCGACGATGTCGATTTTCGAGGCGGTTTCCAGGTGGGAGCCGCCTTTGATGAGGATGCCGCGGCGCGCGGCACCGCCGATGGCGGATAGAACGGTGGCCGGGGTGCTGATGACGAGGGCGCAGGGCGAGGCAACGACCATGATGGTCATGGCCCGGAAGAAGGAATCGTAGAAGTTGTTCCATCCCATCAGATAGGGAAGCAGGAACACGCCGATGGTGAAAAGGATGACGCCCATCGCGTAGTATTGCTCGGCCTTTTCGAGGAAGCGCTGGGTGCCGGATTTTTCCGCCTGGGCTTCCGCGACCAGCTTGACCATGCGCGAGAGGGCGGAGTCTTCCGAGCGCTTGGTGACGGTGAGTTCGATGCCGCCGCTCTGGTTGAGGGTGCCGGCGAAGAGCGGGCTACCGAGTGCCTTGGTGACGGGCATCGATTCACCAGTTAGAGAGGATTCGTCGACGTTGGTGCTGCCTTCGGAAATGACACCGTCCACGGGGATTTGCTCGCCGGGGCGGACGACGACGATCTCGCCGATTTCCAGATCCTCGACGGCGACCTTGAGCGTGGAGCCGTCGCGTTTCACGAGGGCTTCGGCCGGGCGCAGGGTGAGCAGGGACTCGATGGCCCGCTGCGTGCGCTCCATGGCATGCCGCTGGAGGACGTTTGAGAAGCTGAAGAGAAACAGCAGCAACGCGCCTTCGAAGGGAGCGCCGATAAGTGCGGCTCCAAGTGCGGCGAGCACCATGAGAACGTCCACATCCAGCACCCCTTCCCGCAATGAAGCGATGGCGGAGCGGACGCCTTGCTGACCGGCGAAAATGTAGGCTCCCAGATAGAGAGCATGGGTGGTCATGCTAATGCCGGCGGTTTTCCCGACGATCCAGGCGGCGATCAGGAAAACCAGTCCCAGGCCGCAGGAGATTTCCTCGTTGAGCTCGCCGGCACGGATCTTCTGTGAAAGTGATCGCGGATCAATACCTCGCGGAGTCAGTGGCTTGATGTCGGCTCCGGTTTTTTTCACGTCCTCGGCGACCTTGCCTTCCGGTTCGATGTCGGAATCGAAAGTGACGGAAAGCACTTTCCCCAGATAGGTTGCGGTGGCGCGGCGGACTCCCGGGATTTTTCCGACTTTCTTCTCCAACTTCTGGGCACAGGCCTCACAGGCGTTTCCCTCCAGCCGGAACGTGTGCTTGCGGATCGATGACTCGACGTGGGAAATATGCTCCTTGAGCAGCGAGCGGACGTCGCTGTCGCTCAGCACGGCGGGATTGAATTCCACGTCGACGACGGCATGAACCGGATCGGTGGAAACGCGGAGGACCCCGCTGTGCGTGGCGAGATCGTGGTCGGCTTCCTCGACAACGTGAGGATCGGGAGTTTTTGAATTCATGTGTCGGGCAGGTTCGAGATTTGTAATGTAGCGGAAAATCCGGCGGACAGCGGATCAGTTAGTAATGACATCCCGGTGCTGGCGCAGATGCCGCGGACGAGGCGCAGTCCGAGGCCGAGTCCGGTGGTGGCCATGGTCCGGGGATCGCAGTCATTGGAAATCGTGAGCACGGGGACTCCGCCAGCGGCACAGGCCCTGACCTCGACCTTGGAGCGGGCGTACCGCAGGGCGTTTCCCAGCAAGTTGTGCATCACTTGCCGGAGGAGGTCGGCGTCGGTGAATGCCGTGAGTCCCTCGTCGGTCTGCCAGCTGATTTTCAGGTTTTTCTCCGCCGCCAGCATTGTGTATCCCTCGCCGATGTCCTCCAACAGTTTGGAAACGTCCACTTGGCTGCCGCTCGGTTCGAGCGAGCCGCTGTCGGCCTTGGCGGCCAGCAGCGACCGCTCGACGAAACGGGAAAGCCGGGCGAGTTCGTCCTGGAGTTCCTCCTGCATCTCGGCGGGCATTTCTCCGGTGGATTGCTCGATCTTCATGCGCAGCAGGGTCAGCGGGGTGCGGAGTTCGTGCGCCACCCGGGAGGAGAAACCGGCCATTTCCTCGTAAGCGGTACCAGCGCGGTCGAGCGATGAATTGATATGCTCTACCAGGTCCGCCAGCACGGGATCGTTTTCAGGGGAGGTGATGCCGCCGCGAAGGGTGGAGGGGGTGAGTGACTTCAGTTGGTCGTTGATGAGCCGGACGGGGCGCACGGACCGGCGTGCCAATAACAGGCCGACTCCCAGCGAGGTGGCGACGGCGGGCACGCCGACCCACAGCCAGATTTTCATGAGCTCGCCGAGAATGTCGTGGACCTCCTCGTTGGTATAGCTGCCGTGGATGACCCATTCCGGGTATTTCGGATGGGAGCGATCCCAGCGGTCCTTGCGCAGCTCCTCGTCGAGGTGCCAGTGCGCGGTGACGATCAACAGTCCGAGGAATGCTGTGAGTGAGATGCCGAACCAGGCGGCGATTTTTAACCGATAGTTCACGGCGCGTCCTCTCTCAGCACGAAGCCCACTCCGCGAACCGTGTGGATGAGCGGTTTGAGTCCTTCGGTATCGACTTTTTTCCGCAGGTAGTTGACGTAGACATTCACGACGTTGGTCCCGGAATCGAAATATTGATCCCAAACACGCTCGATGAGGGTGGTCTTGGAAACGGCGCGCGGTGAGGCTTCCGCGAGAGTCTCCAACAGCGCGAACTCGCGGTTGGTGAGGGTGATTTCCGCTCCGCCGCGGTTTGCCGTACGGGCCTTGAGGTCCAGTTCGAGATCGGCGACGCGGAGGGTGTTTCCCAACTCGGGACGGCGGCGGCGCTCGCAGGCGCGGAGGCGGGCGAGCATTTCCTCGGTGGAAAAAGGTTTCACCAGATAGTCGTCGGCACCGGCATCGAGCCCGCTGATCTTATCGCGCAGTTCGCCGCGGGCGGTGGCTAGCAGGATGATGGTGCGCGAACCGCGTGCCCGGGCCGCACGGGTCACGCTGACGCCGTCTTTTCCGGGCATCATGATGTCGAGCACGGCGGCGGCGTAATCGTGTTCGCCGAGCAGCCAGAGTGCTTCCTCACCGTCGCCCGTCTCATCGGTGGTGTGCCCGGCGGATTGCAAGGCGCTGACCAGATGGGAACGCAACTTGGCGTCGTCTTCGGCAACTAGAATCCTCATGGCGGATTGATAGCAGGTGTGCGCAGTTGCTGAAAGGCTTTCAATCGTCGTCTTCATCATGCTCGCCGCCGTTTTCCGGGCCTTCGTATTCACCGAGCTGGATCACGGTGCCGAGTAAAGGCAGGCGGACACTTTCCGCCCGGGGATCGTGGTTGGCAAAAAGGGTGCCGATCCACGCCGCGCCGCCGGCGAAGATCGCGATCGCCCAACCGGGATTGGCTGTGGCCAGTCCGTCCGCCTCCGGCCCTTCCTTGCGCCCAGTGACCATGGACAGGGCGAGCGCTTCCTTGTGGCGGATCGAGTGCCAGATGATCCCCACAATGTGGGCGCCGATCATGATGCCCAAGGCGATTGCCAGGCCTTCGTGGAGTTCCGCACCGGTTTCTCCCATCCAGCCCGCGCCGGATGCGACTAGCAGCGGAACGAGCGTGAACATCAAAATGGCGGCGCTGGCGCATCCCGGATTGTGGCCGATGTAGCGGCGGGCCTTGCCGGTGAACGCGCCGAACAGGTAGCGCACCACTTCAACCGGTCGCAGCGGCATCGCGGCGAAACGATTGTAGCGGGACCCCGCGATACCGAGAATGATTCGCACGACGAGTGCGAACGCGGCGACGAGGCCGAAGAGCATGTGGAGTTGGAATACCGGACTGTCGTCGTCCACCAGAAAGCCGATGGCGAGCGCGGCCGAAAGCGATCCGGCGAAAGTCCAGTGGAACAGCCTGATAGGCAGGTCCCAGACGAGGATGTTTTTCATGAGGGTGGTTCAGTTGATGATTTTGAATTCCTTGAGTCCCTCGCGGCAGACCGGGCATTTTTTTGCTGGCAGCTTGGTGAGAAGCAGGCCGCAATCCTTGCACAGATAGCAAGTGAGGGGGATTTCGCCACCCATCCGGTCGAGTGCCTGTTGGAAATACTCGGCATGTTTCTTCTCGGCCTCCAGAGCGTAGCTGAAGGCGCGGATGGCGGACTTTTCATTGTCAGCCCGTGCGGTCGCGAGGAATTCCGGATACATCTTCGCGCTTTCCGCAGTCTCGCCCTTGATGGCGTTGCGGAGATTATCTGCGGTGGATGACGGGGAGACTTCATCGAGCTTGAACGTGGCGATTCGTCCGCCCATTCTTAGAATGGCGCGTTCAACGATCTTGCGGTGGATCTCCTCGGAGGCGGAGGCGGCCCGGAAAAGCTTGGCGGCTTGTTTGAGATTCTCAGTTTCGGCTGTTCTGGCGTATTCCTGATAGCGTTTCGCGGCGTTGGATTCTCCCTGATAGGCGGCGTTCAGGTTTTCCAAGGTGGTTCCTGAAGCTCCGACAGCGAGCACAGCGAGGGTGGATAATGTGATGAAGGCGATGTGGATCTTGTGTTTCATGACGAGTGGAACGTGACATTCCCGGATTAGAAAGTTCCGCCCCGGCACATTAGGAATTTCTTATGATTCCCACGTTTTTAATGCCTTGCGCCTCCAACGATTTGTGGTTGTCTTCGCAACATGGACGTTTTGGTGGTTGAGGATGAGCCGTCGCTGGCCGAGCAGGTCAGCCGCGCCTTGTCGCGAGCGGGGCATGCCGTACAGACAGCGATCGACGGGCCATCCGGACTCAAGGCGGTTGCCGGGTCCCGATGTGATCTCGTCGTGCTTGACGTGAATCTGCCGGGATTTGATGGATTCGAACTGCTGGCGCGGATTCGCGCGGCGAGGCTCCCGGTCAGGGTGTTGATGCTGACGGCACGCTCGGAAGTGATGGACCGGGTGGCTGGCCTGAAAGCCGGCGCGGACGATTACCTGACGAAGCCGTTCGCGATGGAAGAGCTGCTCGCCCGGGTGGAAGTTCTCGGGCGGCGGAATGTCGCCCCCGAATCGGACATCGTTTTCCGGGTCGGCGATCTGTGCATGGACATGGGCAACCGCAAGGTGAGTCGGGGAGGGGCGAAAATCGACCTTTCACCGCGTGAGTTCGAGGTGTTGCATGTTTTCATGCGCGAGCCGGGCCGGGCGTTTTCAAGGGACGAAATTTGTGAGCGGATCTGGGAACGGGAGCATGAGTATGACACCCGGACGGTGGAGATTTTCATCATGCGGCTGCGCAAGAAACTCGATCGCCCTAACGAAGAATCGGTGATCCGCACCATCCGCAGCGTGGGTTACCTGATGAGCCCGTCGCCATGAGACGCGTGTCGCTCAAGGTGAAGGTGGGACTTTACGCGGCGCTGTTGACGATGACGGCCTTGTTCGTGGGCGTGGTCGTCATGATGGTGACGCTGTATTTCTATCAAATCGCCGATCTGGACGAGGATCTGAGAGGGGATGCCGAGGAGCTGGTATGGGACATCAAGAACTTTAGAGACGCGCCCAAGGACCCGCGCGCGCTTTTGAGTGACAAGTTCATTCCGTTGGACATGCGGGATTACTATCTGATTATTGAAGGCCCTGAAGGGCAGGTGCTCTACCGCTCGGCGAATCTGAAGGGAGAGAGCCTCGGTGGACAATTCGGAAAAACCCGGACGATGAGGATGTCAGGCCACGCGGTGCGGGTCGGATCGTGGGAAGTGGACCCCTATCGAATCCGGGTGGGTGCCCGCTTGAATGTGATCGAGCGTTTTCAGGAAGATCTTGGGGTGGGGTTCGCGGCAGGGCTTCCGGCAGTCGGTTTGGTGGTCTTTTTCGGCGGACTTTGGCTGGGCCGGCGGGCGGTGGCTCCGGTCGCGGAGTTGAGTTCGGCGGCGGAACGCATCAGTGCGAGCAATCCACGGGAGCGCCTCCCGCAACCGGCGGCCAATGATGAGATCGCCAAACTCACCGAAGTTTTGAACCGGAGTTTCGACCGGCTTCAGTCTTCCTATGAAGTGGCCAGCCGCTTCTCGGCGGACGCCTCGCATCAACTGAAAACTCCAGTGACCATCTTGCGGGCGGGACTGGACCATCTTTCCCGGGCGACGGATTTGAGTGACGCGCAGTCGAAAGAGGTCTCCCTGTTGCGGCAGCAAACAAGGCGGTTGACGTCACTCATCGAAGATTTGCTGCTGCTTGCCCAGGCGGATGCCGGTCGGGTGTTTCTGGAGCGCGAGTTGCTGGATCTGAGATCGCTGATTCAGGCGGCAATGGATGACCTCGAGGTGCTGGTGGACGGAAAGGGCATCAAGTTGGAAGACAGTCTTCCCGCCCGGCTTCCCGTGATGGCGGATCGGCGCCTGGTCGGGATGGTCTTGCAGAACCTGGTGGAGAACGCGGCCAAATACACGATTGACGGCGGAACGATTCGAATCACCGCGATCCATGATGCCGGCTGGCAGGTTGTTAGGATAGCGAACACGGGAGCCGGAATTTCCGCGGAAGACCGCGAGTTGATCTTCGAGCGCTTCCGCCGGGGAGCGGCGGTCGGAGGCGGCGTTCGGGGACACGGTCTGGGATTGAACATTGCCCGAGAACTCCTCCGGGCCCACGGCGGCGAGCTTTGCCTGAATCCATCCGAACCGGGCTGGATCGAATTCGAATTCCGGCTTCCTGCAGCCGGTTAGGAAACCGGAAGCTTCGTGCGAATGTCTGCGGCAAGTGTATGGAACGCGGCCGACACCTTGTTTTTCGAAGGATCCGCCAAGGCAATCGGAGCACCGCTGTCACCGCGCTCGCGGGTCTCGATGTCGATGGGGATCTGCCCTAGCAGCGGGACGTTCATGTCGGCCGCCTCACGCACGCCGCCTTCTTTCCCGAAAATGAAATATTTTTTGCCGGCATCGCACTCGAACCACGCCATGTTCTCGATCAGCCCGAGAATGGGCACGTTCACCTTGGCGAACATGGCGACCGCCTTGCGGGCATCGATGAGGGCTACTTCCTGAGGCGTGGTCACGATGATCGATCCATCGACACTCACAGTTTGTACAATGGTGAGCTGGATGTCGCCGGTGCCGGGTGGAAGGTCGAGCACGAGGTAATCGAGGTCCACCCAAGCAACCTGTCTGAGAAATTGCTGCGTGTAGCGGGTGGCCATCGGACCGCGGACAATGACGGGCGAGCGGTCTTCCAACAGAAATCCCATCGACATGAGTTTCAACCCGTAGGCTTCGAGCGGGATGATTTCGTCGTGCTCGTTGGCCATCGGGCGCCCGTTGACGCCGAACATCTGGGCGACGGACGGGCCGTAGAGATCGCAGTCGCAGAGGCCGACCTTTGCACCGGTGGCGGCGAGGGCGACGGCAAGATTCGCGGCGACGGTGGATTTTCCGACCCCGCCTTTTCCCGACGCGAT
Source organism: Akkermansiaceae bacterium (assembly GCA_041736495.1). GTDB lineage: Bacteria > Verrucomicrobiota > Verrucomicrobiia > Verrucomicrobiales > Akkermansiaceae > Luteolibacter. The sequence goes on along the minus strand of JBGSTM010000103.1, from coordinate 15,661 downwards.
GGCGATGATGCGTTTCACCCCGGGAATCGAGGACTTCCCGACGGTGCTGCCAAGACCGCCTGCTGCGGCGGGCGCGTCCTTGACGTCGATCTCGATTTTAACGGTCCCGATGTCAGGCAGGGGATCGAGGATCGCGTGGCATTCATGGAAGATCTGCTCGGGGATCTTCGCGTCGCGGGTGGCGACTTCAATCTGGACGGTGACGAGACCAGGCTCGCATTTGACGTCCTTGACGAGGCCGAAGGAAATGATGTCCCGGGAAAAACCGGGGTAACGGACTTGGCGGAGTGCTTCGCGGATGAAATCGGGATTCATGGACGGGGTGAGTCTCTTCCGATCCCGGCGGCGTGCAACGCGTTTGTCGTCATTCGCGGAATTTGCCGTGGCGGGTGTTGACTCGATCCGACATCAACCGGAATACTCCGCCCTCCCAACGCTCACAGAATCATGGAAAACGTCATCATCATTGGTACCGGTTGCGCCGGATACACCGCCGCCATCTACACTGCCCGCGCCAATCTTACCCCACTTCTTCTATCCGGCACCCAGCCGGGCGGGCAACTGACGACCACCACCGAAGTGGAGAACTTTCCCGGCCACCCCGACGGCATCATGGGGCCGGACCTGATGATGAAAATGCAGGCACAGTCCGAAAAATTCGGCGCGCGCATCGCTTGGGCTAGCGTCGAGTCGGTCGAAAAGCGTGACGACGGGACTTTCCTCCTGAACGCGGGATCCGAGTCATTTGAAGCGAAGACCGTGATCGTGGCGACCGGCGCCGCACCCCGCCACCTCGGGATCGAGGGCGAGCAGAAATTGATCGGCCACGGTCTGACATCGTGCGCGACTTGCGACGGTGCTTTCTACCGCGACGTGCCGGTCTGCGTGATCGGTGGCGGAGATAGTGCTGCCGAGGAAGCCAGTTTCCTGACGCGATTTGCCAGCAAGGTTTACCTGATCCACCGCCGCGACGAGCTGCGAGCCTCCAAGATCATGGCCGACCGGGCTCTGGCGAATCCGAAGATCGAGCCGATTTGGAATTCCACCGTCAGCGACTATCTTACCGATGAAAAAGGCGAGATGCGCGCCGTCATGCTGAAGAACCTCGTCAACGGCGAGGAAAAGGAGCTGGAAGTCGCCTGCGTGTTTGTCGCGATCGGACACGTCCCGAACAGCGCCTTCCTCGGCGATCTCGTGGACAAGGACGAAAACGGCTACATTTTGCAGAATCCCGGGCGTACGGCGACGAAGACACCCGGACTATTCGCCGCTGGCGATGTCGCGGACCACTACTATCGGCAGGCCATCACCGCGGCGGGGCAGGGATGCGCAGCGGCATTGGAAGCTGAGCGATACCTCAGCGACCACGAGTGAAGGGTTTGCAAGGCTTCCCGGAAACGTGGGCGATTTTTCTAATTTTTCCTGACATTTCGGACGTATTAAATAATAAAGGGCGGGTGGCGTTGATTTGTAAAAACGTCTGACAACCGGGCAACGCTTCCGGGCGCGACGTGGCGTTGCAGTGTGGCCGCAGTTGTTTGTTATTTAAAATCAAAAACTCCATCATGTCTGAAACGCCTGATTCCATTGATAAAATCGCGATTACCGAGTCCGTCACGGTTTCCACTTTGGACACGATTTCCATCCCTGAAATCCCCGGACGTAGCGAAGGAGAGTTCTTTCCGGTAAACGGTATCCGGTTGTATTTTGAGATTTTTGGCAGCGGTGAGCCTCTGCTCCTGCTGCATGGTGGCGGCGCCACAATTGAAAGTTGGTTCGCCCAAATTCCGGAACTTGCGAAGAAATTCAAAGTGATTGTTCCCGACAGCCGCGGACACGGGCGTACGAATGATGCGGACGGGCCTATCGACTTCTCGCTGATGGCGTCGGATTTCGAAGGCCTGCTGGACCATCTGGGTATCCAGAACTCGATGATCGTGGGCTGGAGCGATGGCGGTGTCATTGGCATGGAAATGGCCATCCGCCGTCCGGACCTGGTCAGGAAGATCGTGGCTTTTGGTGCCCATGCCAGACCTGAGGGAATGACCAGTGAATTCAAGACCGAGGTTGAGGGATTCAGTTCGGAGACGTTTCCCGCGATCCTGTCAGATGGATACAAGGCGCTCTCACCCGATGGGCCGGAACACTGGCCTGTGGTGTTCGGAAAATTGAAAACCATGTGGCTGACGCTGCCCAACTATCGGGACAGCCAGCTGCAGGGAATTCGCTGTCCGGTGCTCCTACTGGTTGGAGAAATCGATATTGTCCGTGAAGAGGAGAGCCGGCGGATCGCGTCGCTGGTCCCCAAAGCCCGGCTGAAGATCCTGAAAGGGGCGTCGCATTATGCACCTGTGGAGATTCCTGAAGTGGTCAACGCCGAGATCATCGGTTTCCTGGAGGAAACCTGAAGCTGGTAAACCCGATCCGGATGCCGCGCATCCAGCCCATCACGAGCAAATGTCTATCAAAAAAATAACAGGAGATGAGGCGAAATCCTGGCAGCGCGAGGACAAGTGGCGGGTGTTGTCCCCCTATCTTCGGCAGCATGGGGGCGAGGCACTCTCCTATGCCACGATTCAGGAGGGCATGGAGTACTTCATCCTTGAGGGGACGGGCTACATCGCATTCACGACGATCACCCATCCTGTCTTCGCGCGGAAGCCGAAGCGGATCGTGCTTTCGGATCCGGTTTGCCCGCGGGGGGAACTGCGCGAATTGGTGGCCGCGTTTCTAGCGGACAACCCGAGTGCCGCTTTTGTCGTGATTTCGGAATATTGCGCGGACATCCTGCGGGAACTCGGTTTCAAGGTGAATTGCATCGGCCTCGAACCCGAGCTCCCGATCCAGACCTACAACACGATGGGTAACTGGAAGGAACTGGATATGATCAAGCGGGCTCGCAACGAAGCCAAGCGGGAAGGGGTGGTCATCCGCGAGGAGCGGATGGAAGAGGTGCCCGCGGAGAAATTGGAAGCGGTGTCATCGAAGTGGATGGGCAACAAGATCCTCAATGACCGTGAAATCTGGATCTATGCCCGACGACCCGTTTGGAAATCCGAGCCGGATGTCCGGAAGTTCATCGCCTATGACAAAGACGGCGAAATCGTGGGATTTGTATTCTACGATCCGGTCTATCGGGCCGGGCAGGTTGTTGGCTATTCCGCCAACACATCCCGTTGCGACGAGTCGAAATACGGCAGGCTGGCCACGGCGGTTCACATGGAAGCGGTCGACGTGTTCCGCGGCGAGGGCAAGGAGAGCCTCAACCTCTGCCTGGCACCCTTCGTCAGGTTGAATCTCGGGAAATACAATGACGACAGGATTACCCGGATGTTTTTCGAACTCAGTGAGAAGTATGGCAACCAGATCTATAATTTCAAGGGACTGGCCTTCCACAAGTCGAAATACCGTGTGAAGGAAAAGCCGCTCTATTTCGCGTCGAAAAGCCTCTTCACTTCCAACGACATCTATCTTGCCTATCTGTCGTCTGACATCACTCAAAGCTATTTTTCAACCGTATTCAGACTCGTCAAGGGAATGCTGGGCGGCTTGTTCGAGAAAGCCCCAGCCAAACCGAAACCAATTAAAACCGTCAATGAAATCAAATAGACGTTCCCTTTTTGCTGCAAATTGTCTCCTGCTGGTTCCGCTCCTACTGGCGGGTGAGTCATCCGCCGGAACACCGGCAGCACTACCGGAAGAAAAGTCCGCAGTGATGGCGTGGCTGGAAGGGGACTACATGTTTGGAGATTGGAATGGATTGAGAACCGACCTGGCCAAGCGGGGTGTTGATTTCGAACTTTTCTACTTTGGCTCGGCACCCAGCAACCTGGATGGGGGGATCAAGACCGGAACGGTCTATCAGGGAGCCATGCTGGCCACCCTGGGCCTCCGCTCCGAGGAACTGCTCGGCTACGAAGGCGGCGATGTTTTCGTCAGCGCGACGTGGTTGAACGGCACCGAGAAATTTTCCGACAATTACATCGGAGATCTCAACAAGGTCAACCTGACGGACTTTTCGAATGATTTCCGGCTGTGGGAGCTCTGGTATTCCCAGGAACTCATGTCCAAGAAACTCAAGTTCAAGGCTGGCGTCATGAGCGTGGACCGGGACTTCATTGTCCCGGAGTATTACAATTCGATCGGTTCGATCAATTTTTTGAATCAGACCTTCTTCTTTCCCACCCTGGCGTTCAACCTTTATGAAATTCCCGGTTTTCCAGTCGGGAATCACTCCCTTCCCTCGACTCCATTTGGTGCTCTCGGCATGCTCGCGCGCTACGAACCTATCGATAACCTCTATGTCCAGGCTGCCGTGTATGACGGGAATCCGGATGCGACCAACCACGGCACCCAAATCAAGTTGAACGGTGACGAGGGTGCGCTGATCTATTGCGAAACCGGCTTCAGTTGGAATCCGGTTTCATCACCCGACGGCTTGCCGGGAGTTGTCAAAGTGGGGGGATTCTATCACACAGACGCCTATTACGACGTCGGAGAGGGGACCGCCTATGTGGTGGCCAACGCTTTCGGTGCTCCATCCAATCTGCCTTCAGACCACGACGGAAACTATGGAGCCTACCTTCTCGCAGAACAGTATCTCTGGCTGGAGAGCGGCAAATCGGATCCCGCCATGCAAGGCGCTCTGGCATTCTTCCGGTTGTCCGCCGCTCCAGGTGACCGAAATCTCACCACTTTTGGGATCGACGGTGGATTGGTCTTCAAGGGGCTTGTCCCAAATCGTGACTGGGACACGCTCGGTCTGGGCTTTTCCTACCTCGAAATCAGCGACGATATCAGCAATGCCGTCCGGACTGTGAATTCAACCTACTTAACGGGTTTCAAGATCCCCGACTACGAAGGTCTGATCGAATTGTCCTACAAGGCGCAGATGACCGCGTGGTGGACCGTGCAACCGAGTCTTCAGTGGGTGCTTCATCCGGGTGGATACACCAATCTGATCAATCAACCCAGCGACGCCATCGCGTTCGTACTTCAGTCAACCCTGCGTTTTTGAAGGGTCAGCCGGCGACATTCAGGATGTGGGAATACTCTTTGCGCTGGAAATCCGTTGGCTTCACGCCGTGGAACAACTGGAAATCGCGGGAAAACATCTTCGAAGTGGTGAAACCGAGATCAATCGCCACTTCCTTGATGGGGGAGCCTTCACGCAAGAGCGACCTGGCAGCCACCATGCGTTCCTGACGAAGCCAGTCTTTCGGTGAAATACCGATGCCGTCTTCAAAAACTCTCCGCAGATGACGCTCGGAAACCCCGATGCGGTCGCAGAGGCTCGCCATTCGATATTCGCCTTCTCGGGCGATCTGGCTTAGCGAGAGTGGCAGAGGCTCCCGTGCCATGAGCACCAGGAACCTCCCGTCTTTTTGGATGATTTCTACGTCGCGGCGTTTCACGTGGCTGGTTGGGACTAGGGACAAGAAAGATGGAACTTCAGTCATTCAAGATTGTCAATTCTTTAAAATAATCAGCTCCTAGTGCGGTATTTTTTAAAATCTAAGTTTGGAGAATTGCTTTTGAAAATCAATTGGTGGATTAAAGCGAGCGCTTGAATCGAGTTGCTCAATCTGCGTGATGTCGCGAACCATCAAGGTAATCCAACCGATATTTGATCGGATTTACCGAGAGTGGCGAAAGAGATCGGAGATTATTGACCCGGCAAGGACCCGGAAGTTCAAATTGGGCACAATGTTTTTATCGAACCGACTGAATCCGGTGCTGATAAGAATACCCGGTAGTCTGGAAGTTCGGGAAAAATGAGTTCGTGAAGCTTTTGGTCTTCGATCCCGGCGAGAGGCTGGTCGGAAACAGCAGAACTTTTCGGGCTCCCGAAGATGATCCGCACGCATTCCGGAGGATGCGACAGACCGGTACCCAAGGCTTTGAGAACGGCTTCCTTGGCAGTCCAGATCCGGAGTAATTGTTTGGCCTTCAGACACGTTTCAAACGGTAGTTTCCCAATTTCCAAAGGATGGCAGAATGTGGATTCGCATTCGAGTAGATCCGACGCCCGGTCGCACTTTTCGAGGTCGATGCCGACCGGTCCATCGATTCCGACGGCAACGAGCGCGAGATCCGGACAATGAGACAGATTGAAGTGAATCCCGTCAAACGGTGGCGCGAGGATCGGCTTGCCGTGTTTCGCGAGTAGCAACGGAACCTCAGTCGGGGGTGACTGGATCACCTGCCCGAGTATGATCCGCAAATTCGCCCGGCAGGCCATCCAGTGCAGCGCGTCCTCACGAAATCGGAAACGTTCGGCCCTGGTTAGCTCGTCCCGAGTAAGGCATGCCGCTGCAGCATCCTCCGGAATTCGCGCTGGGAAAACCAGATGAACGGTGACAGTTCCCGCAGTCATCGTCGGGAGTTCACGGACGGGATAGTGCCCGATGAAGTGCAACCGCAAGAGAACCAACGTTCTCAGGTTCGAACAGAACCAAATGACTGCCGGGAACCGGGATGATTTCGAGTCCCTCGCCTGCCACCGGGGACCAGCCATAGTCCTCTGGCAGCTCGACCTTGTCACTGGCTGCTTTGGCCTTGAAGAGCGTGATGCGGCCGGGGAATCGGCTGGGTTGATAGATCTGCATGGCCCTCCAGTTCTCCTCCCGCACCTGGATTCGGCGGAGATCGCTGTAGGCCTCGGCTGGCCCTGACGACAGGGCGGTTTCGATTTCCTTGCGGACGCGACGGTGCGTGGTGAATCCGGCGTGGATTCTCTGTCGGAGGAGGGAGAGCTTGGTGATCAAGGGAGCGCCGGCTTGTTGCTTCCAAAACGCGGCTAACCGACCGGCGGGCGAGTAGTCCATGCGCGGGGCAGTTGGATTCGCGGTGTCGAAAAGGCCGAGGAAATCCACCTCATGTCCCATCGCGACGAGCTGACAGGCCATGGAGTGCGCCACCACGCCGCCGAAGGAGTAGCCTGCGAGGCGGAAGGGACCGCGCGGCTGGAAGGCGAGCAGATTGCGGACATAAGCAGCCGCGGTTTCCTCCACACTGGCAACTTCGACGACGGTGCTACGGCATAGTTCGAGCGATTCGATCGCGTGGAGCGGAATCCCGGCCGGCAAACAGCTGGCCAGTTCCCGATAGAAGATAACGCCGCCGTCGCCGCCGTGGATGCAGAAGAGTGGCGGCTGTTCACCCTCCATGCGGAGAGTGACAAAGTGGCCCTTGGCGGGGACTTCTGGCTCGGGTTCTATTTGGGGCCCCACCAGCGAAGCGAGTTCGCGGAGAGTCGGATGGTTGATCAGCGCGGCGAGTGGCAGCGAACAGTGGAACTCACGGTTGATCCGGGAAAAAAGCCGCAGAGCCATCAGCGAGTGCCCGCCAAGAGCGAAAAAATCATCATTGCGGCCAACTTCGCCGATTTCGAGCAGATCACTCCAGATCGCGGCCAGTCGTTGCTCGGTCTTGCCGACGGGCGCTTCGCGCGTTCCAGCCGGTTTGGAAACGGGAGCTGGTGACGGATCTGGCAATGCAGACACATCGATTTTCCCGTTCGCGGAAAGTGGAAGGACGTCAATGACGGAAATACCCGCCGGACGCATGTAGGCGGGCAGGTGTTCTGCCAGATACTGGGAAAGCTCGCCGGGTTTCGGAGACTTTCCTGCGGCAGGCACGACCCATGCAAGGATGCGCTTGGTCTCCGCCGAGTCGCCGAGTACCACAACCTTGGCCTGCCGGACGTCGGCATGGCTGGTGAGGCGGGCCTCGATTTCGCCAGGCTCAATTCTAAACCCACGGATTTTCACCTGAGAATCGCTTCTGCCGATGAATTCAATCGTTCCGTCAGGCAACCAACGACAGAGATCGCCCGTGCGGTAAAGCGGTCCGAAGTCGGGATGATTCGGAAATCCTGCCTGCGTGAGCTCCGCTTGGTTCTGATAGCCAATCGCAAGCCCGTCTCCACCGGTGAACAGTTCTCCTGGAACTCCGACAGGCACCGGACGCATCAACCGGTCCAGCAGGTGGACCGTCGTGTTTCCAACAGGTCGGCCGATAGGAATGGAATTCCGTTCGAGGTCGGTGCTGGAAATCGTGTGGCAACACGTGAACGTCGTGTTTTCCGTGGGTCCGTAGCCGTTGATCAGCGTGGTGTTTGGCAGTGCCTCGAATGCCCGGCGAACGTGGGCGGGGGACAACACGTCCCCGCCTGCCAGCAGGTAGCGCAGCCCTTTGAGGTCGGTCAAGTGCTCGTCCACCATCGTTTGAAAAAGTCCGGCGGTCAGCCACAAGCACGTCACGCCCTGATCGCGGATCGCGCTGGCGATCGCAGGCAGGGATGGTCCGCTTTCACCGGTTAGGACGATTCGTCCGCCGTTGAGGAGTGGCATCCAGATTTCCAGCGTGGCGGCATCGAACGAGATGGGCGCGGACTGGAGAAACGAGTCTTGCGGCCCGAATTCCATGAATCCACCGCCAAGCGCGAGCCGGGAAATGCCGCGATGCCGGATCAAAACCCCCTTCGGTGTGCCGGTGGATCCGCTGGTGTAGAATACATGGGACGCCGCGTCCGCCGGAACGTTGCTCGCGGGCAGTGGAGGTGTTGGAAGCGATTCCGCTAGGGGAGCGAGAAGAATCGTGGTTCTAACTTTCGGTAGTCCCGGCTCCAGCGCCGGAGTTGTCAAAAGCACGCTGGCGGCGGAGTCCCCGAGCATGAAATCCAGCCGGGCCGCCGGATAGTCGGGGTCGAGCGGCACGCAGGCGGCACCCGTTAGGACGATGGCGATCTGAGCGGCGATCATTTCCGGCACCGAAGGAGCGCAGAGCGCGACACGGTCACCGGGTCTGACACCGGCATCCAGGAGCCGGCCTCGAAGTTCGAGGGCGGAAGCTGCGAGAAGTTGGTAGGAAACCGCCCTCTTGCCGAGAGTCAGGGCCGTCCGCTCCGGTTCCCGGGAGGCCTGGTCCAGGAACAACTCGCCGAGCGACCGATCCGATGGATAGGGAACCGCCGTGCCGGCCCAGTCCGCAAGGTCGGTTTTTTCGCCGTTCGTGAGGACGGGCAAACGTGATAGAGGCACGGTCGGAGAACCCGCTGCGGCATCGAGGAAGATTTCGAAATGGTGCAACAGCCGTTCGGCTGTCTCGCAGTCGAACAGATCACGCGCGAAATCGCATGACGCTCGCCAGCCGTCCGCCCGCTCGACCATGAAGAAGTGCAGGTCGAAAATCGCACCCGGCGAACGCGAAGGAATTGCCCGCAGCCTCGCCCCGCCAAACGACACGGGTTTCACGAAATCCCGCTGGTGGGTGAAATTGATCTGAAAAAGCGGATTGCGGCCGGTGTCGCGTTTCGGCTGGAGCGCCTTGACGAGTTGCTCGAAGGGCAGGTCCTGGTGGGCGATGGCTTCCGTGACGTTGTCACGCACGCGTTCGACCAGTTCTCCGAACGACGGGTCGCCGGATAGATCGGTGCGCAGGATCACGCTGTTGATGAAGGTGCCGATGATCGGCTCCAGCTCCGGGCGGGTCCTTCCCGCCACCGGCGAACCGACGGCGATGTCCTCAAGGCCGGTGTAGCGGCTTGCCACTGCCTTGAAGGCGGCGAGGAAAACATGAAACATCGTGGCGCCCCTTTCTTTCGAAAGACGGGCAACCTTCTCGCTGATAGAAGGTCGTAGGACCAGGGACACGATGTCGCCATCCCAGGATTTCAACGCAGGACGCGGCCGGTCCGAGGGCAGCTCCAGCTCGGTGTAGCCCTCGAGTTTCTTCATCCAGAATTCCCGGTGGGGCGTGAGTTCATCGCTTGCCAGAAACTCGCGCTGCCAGATGGTGAAGTCCGCGTATTGGACTGCCAGCGGTTCCAGCCTGGTGTCGCGGTTCTCCAGCGCGGCGTTGTAAAACTCCGCGAGTTCGTCGGTCATGATCCCGATCGACCAGCCGTCCGCCACGGAATGGTGGATGGTGATCTGCAGGATATGCCGGTCGGGCGCGGCGAGGATTAGGCTGGCACGGAAAAGCGGGTCCTTTGATAGATCGAAATGGGTGCGCGACTCGATGCTGCCGAGCCGGTCGAGCTCCGCTTCAAGTTCCATGCCGGCTAGATGCGAGACGTCGGTCAAAGGCAGGGGGAAGCTGGTCTCCGGCGCGATGACTTGCAGCAGTTTGCCATCCTCCTCGACGAAGCAGGTGCGCAGTCCCTCGTGCCGGGCGGCCAGTGAATCGAATGCCGATTTCAGAAGCGTCCGGTCCAAAGCTCCGGTGAGTTCGAAGCGCACCGGCACGTTGAATGCCGGATGACTCGGGAAAAGCTTCTCCAGATAGTAAAACGCTTCCTGTGCGGGCGATGCCGGGAAAGCGCAGCTTCCCACACCGCCAGCAGACGAGTCGGACAGGGCTGGCTTTTCGCTCATGGGTTCAGAGTTTGCGTCGATAAGCATCGCGGTTGACAGGTTGGATTGCCGATGCGGCAGGCTTCCCGGGTTCGCCAGAGGTGCCAGCAACGATTGCGGCCACGCTCCGGAGTCTGAAAACCTGCGCGGGTGTCACTGCCAGTCCGGCACGGGTGGCTCGGGTGGTGATCTGGAAGATCAGAATCGAATCGCCACCCAGTTCGAAAATGTCGTCTTCGACACCGATGTCTTCCTTGCCGAGAACCTGTTTCCAAATCTCCAACAGTTTTGTCTCCGTCTCATTGCGCGGCTCTATCGGACGGCGTGATGAGGCGGGCATCGTGACCCCGGAAGGAGCGGGCAGCGCCTTGCGGTCCACCTTGCCATTCGGCGTGAGCGGAAAGCTTTCCAGCGCGACAAAAGCGGAGGGAATCATGTATTCGGGCAGACTCGCCGCGAGATGCCGGCGGAGGACAGGAGCCAAGTCGTTGGCAGACGGGCCGGCGGTATGTGGGGTGCTGGCATAAGTTTCGGCAGGTTGGGGCGGGGGCGCGTCCTTCCAGATGGGAATTGCCTTCTCTGTGGAAAATACGACATCCAACAGACCATCCGTCCCGTCTCCATGCCAGCGGACATGGGTCTTGAAGCCCGCGTGGTCGCCGGCAGCAAACAATTCCTCCGCGGTAACCGCGTTGGACGGAGTTTGAATCATGGCCGGCAGTGGGCCGTCATCCGGCGCAGTCTCAAGCGCCCGGTGGAAAGCGAGTGCGGTGACAAGGCGGGCATCCGGAATGCCGGTTAGGTGGATGGCGGACTTCGATCCTTCCAGGATCGCCTCAAGTTGTTCCAGGTTCAAGTTCTTCCATTCCTGCGGGTCAGGAGCCTCGAAAGTTGCGGGTCTGGGATCCTTGTGGAGAATCGCGTCATAATGAAAGCGGGTGGTTTCGTTAGCGATTCTGCCCCGGCGCAGGAGCGTTTCGATGTGGGCGAAGTCTGGCACAAAACCGAACCAGGCGGGGTCGATGGAAAGTTCGGTTTCCTGAGTCACCCGGCGGGCCACACTCTCACGGAGCTGACCGGCGGTGGTGCCGGCCGGAGCACGTTCGTGGAGCGCCTCGGCGTGATGGGTCGCGAGCAGGGCCTTGCCTTGAAGGTCGCCGAGGAAAACGCGGCCACCCGGTTTCAGGATCCGTGCCGCTCCGGCGAGCACGTGGCCAAGGTAAGCGGCATCCGGGAAATACTGGGCCACGGAGTTGATGATGACGGTGTCGAAATGCGCGTCCGGAATCTCGCTGAAATCGTCGGCGGGACGGTGGAATAGCTTCACTTGCGGGAGTGGATGGCTCTTTCGCAGTGCCTCGATGGCAACCTCGGAAATGTCCGCCGCCCAGTAACACTCGGCGGTGGGCGCGAGACGCGCAAGGATCTGTCCGGTGCCGCAGCCGACTTCGAAAATCCGCCGCGGGTCATGACCCTTGATGCGGTCGATGGTAGTGTCGATCCATTCGGTCACCTGTTCGTCGATGTTTTCCGCACCGGCCCATCCGGCGATCACGGAGTCCAGGCGATCGAGTTGGTCTCCGCCCGTCTGGTCGATGGCGGATTGATAGAGAAGGTCCCACTGGTCCTGCCAGATGCGGGTGCCGTCGGTGGTGGAGTCGCCGGTGTCCCGTAGATAGGCGACGAGCCGTCCGTCACGGACATCGACCACCGCTTGTTTGACGGCGGGATGCTGCTCCAACAGCGTTTCGATTTCCCCCAGCTCGATGCGGAATCCACGGACCTTCACCTGGTGGTCCATGCGGCCGAGACATTCGAGAGAACCATCCTCGGTCCAGCGTGCGAGGTCGCCGGTCCGATAGAGTTTTGCTCCCTCAAGGAACGGTGAATCGATGAAACGATCTGCCGTGAGATCGGGAAGTTCGTGGTAACCCTGGGCGAGCCCGTCACCACCGATGAGCAGTTCTCCGGCGACACCCACCGATTGAGGCTGCATCGAGGAATTCACAACATAGACCTGCGTGTTGTCGATCGGGTGGCCGATGAGAACCGGTCCGTCGCCAGCCTCAAGTCGTGCGACGGTGGACCAGATGGTGGTCTCCGTCGGTCCGTAAACATTCCAGACTTCGCCGCACAGCGGGGCAAGGCGGTTGACCAGGTCGCGGGGCACGGCTTCACCGCCGACGAGAATCTTGAGGTCGGGTTTTCCTTTCCATTCCGCTTCCAGCAGAAGCCGCCAGGTTGCGGGTGTCGCTTGCAGCACGGTGATCTTGTGGCGGGCGATGGCGTCGGCGAGAAGCTGGCCGTCCTGAGTGATCTCGCGGCTGGCGATCACGACTTCGGCACCGGTGGTGAGGGGCAGGAAGATTTCCAGACCGGAAATGTCGAATGAAAGGGTGGTCACCGACAGCAGGACGTCGTCTGCTGATAGACCGGGCTCGCGGCGCATGGAGTTGAGGAAATTGACCACCGCACGATGGGAGATACGCACGCCCTTCGGTCGACCGGTGGAGCCGGAGGTGAAGATGACATACGCGGTGTCATCAGGCTGGGATTCCACCTGGGTGAACGTGCGAAGCAGGTTGCATGGCTCGTCCACCAGCAGGACATGGGCACCCGACGGCGGCAGTTCGAGATGAATCGAATTCTGCGAGATGATAATCGGCATGTGGGCGTCCTCCACCATGAAGCCGAGGCGCTCGGCGGGGAAAGCGGGATCCATAGGCACATAGGCCGCGCCGCATTTCAGGATGGCGAGCAGGCTGGGAACGATGTCGCACGAGCGTTCCAGATGGACTCCGACCAGATCGCCGCGCTTCACACCGGCCGCTTGAAGTCGGGTGGCGAGGGCGGTCGAACGGGATTCCAAATCTGCGTATGTTAGTGACTCCCCACCGCTACGGACTGCTGTGCGTGAAGGCGAAAAGGCGGCCGCGGACGAAACCAGGCTGTGGAGCGTGGCTTCCCGCGGATAGTCCCGCGCCGTGGCGTTCCATTTTTCGAGGGTGAGGTCCCTTTCATCCTCTCCGAGCATCGGCAAGGCTCCCAGCGTGGTTTCTCCGCTGGCGATGGCGCTCTCTATCAACTGCTCGAAAGCCTCGAGCCAGCGGCGGATGGTGGAGGCATCGTGGAGGTCGGTATTGTATTCGCACTCGACGATGAGCCGCTCGTCGGTCTGCACGAGATTGAAGAACAGCTCGAAGTTCACGAAGCGTTTCGGATTGGTCTCCGCATCCATCTTCAATCCGTCCATGTGGATCTGGTCGATTCCGGACTTGTCGATGTTAAACATCACGGAGACCAACGGCAGACGGCTGGTATCGCGTCGCAGTGTGAGTTTCTGCAGCAGCGAGCCGAAGGTGTAGTCCTGATGGTCATAAGCTTCGAGGACCTGTTCCTTCACCTCCACCGCGAACTCGCGGAATGGACGGCTTGCATCCGCATGGAGACGCAGTGGCAGGAAATTGAGGCAGTGGCCGACAAGCTCGTCACGACCCACCCGTGTCTGCCCCGCCGCTGGGACTCCGATGACCAGATCCTCCTGACCGGTGAGGCGGTGAAGCAGCGTGGCGAACGAAGAAAGCAGGGTGGCGAACAAGGTGCCACCGAGTTTGGGAGAGGCTTTTTTCAATCTGGCATAGCGCTCGGGATCGATGGTGATCGCCTCCATGGCCCCGGCATAAGTCTTCACCTGCGGGCGGGTGCGGTCGGTCGGAAGCTCGAGAACAGGTGCGCCGTTGGAAAATTTTTCCACCCAGAAACCTTCGGCGGAGGAACTGTTTGAATTCTCTAACCGTGAGTATTCGGCGAATGACATCGCGGGTGGAAGCTTCGGAAGACGTCCTGCCTTGCGGGCATTGTAAGCGGTCGCAAGCTCGGCAAGGATCATGCCGAACGACCATCCGTCGCAAACGATGTGATGGGCGGTGAAAAGCAGTTCATGCCGCTCTGCGGAGACCCTGACCAAGTGAAGACGGAACAAGGGGCCATTAGTTAAATCGAACGGGATCGAGCTTTCCGCGCGTTTGATCAGGGCCAGCGGGAGCAGGGCGGATGGAGAGTTGAGCGCGATGCTGGAGAAGTCGTGCTCCATGATTTCGACAGCCCGGCCCGAGGGATGGAAAAACTGCCTGAGTCCGTCCTCCGAGAAGGTGCTGCGGAGCGCCGGGTGGCGAACGATCAGGTCATTGAGTGCCGCTTTCAACGCCGTTGCATCCAGCGCACCCTCCAGATGGATGATGTTGGATTCATTGAATGAGCAATTTGCGTCGTCGCCCATCTGCACGGCATGGAAGATCTCGCGTTGTGCCTCGGTCGTCGGTGCGCTATCGAACCGCGGGAATGCCACCGGCGCTTCGATGATTCCCCCGGACGATGCCGGGAGTAGTCCGGCAGCCTGCATTTCTGCTACCGATTCGGTGAACGCCTTGATGACCGCGTCGAGATCTTCATCCGTGTGGGCGGTCGTGAAATACAGCGGCCGTCCTTCCCAGACATGCACTCCTTTTTCACGGAGGAAATACCAGAGCAGACTCGCGTATTTCAAATCCGGCGCGTGTTCGATCACCGCGTAGGCGCTGAAATGTGGCAGGCGGATCGGCACTTCGATTTTTTCGAAATACTCGTTGAGCGTGCGGCAGAACCGTCCGACGCGCTCTTCCATCTCGATCTGCAGGCGCGGGCCCTCGCCCATGAGATGCTCCACCACGCGCCACGCCGCGGCGAGTGCCAGTGGGTGTCTAACGAAAGTGCCGGCGAAGAAGGTGACTCCCACTTCCGGGAAGCTGTCATCGCCATAATTCCACGCACCGCCGTCGAGTGCGTCCATGTATTCCTTCTTGCCGGCGAGCACGCCGATCGGCATGCCGCCGCCGATGACCTTGCCGTAGGTCGCCATGTCCGCCTCGACGCCGAAGTAGACTTGTGCTCCGCCGGGAGCGCAGCGGAAGCCGGTGACAACCTCGTCGAAAATCAGTGCGGTGCCTGATTGTGCAGTGATCGAGCGGACCTCCCGCATGAAATCGCGGGGTTGGATCCCGGGAGCCCTGCTTTGGACAGGCTCCACCATCACCGCTGCCAGTTCGTGGGCGTGGGCCCTCAAGATTTCCAGCGAAGCAGGGTCGGCATAGTCGAGGACCAGCATGTTTTCGACCAGTGATTGCGGGATGCCCGGCGCGATCGGTTGGGCTTTGTAAACGCCATCCACCCAGGCACCACGGACGAGGACTTCTTCGAACATGCCGTGATAGTCGCCGGTGAAATAGGCGATGCGGTTGCGTCCGGTGATGGTGCGGGCGAGACGC
>JBGSTM010000350.1:0-3435 GCA_041736495.1 Akkermansiaceae bacterium | reverse complement strand
GATGTCGTTGACGTTGAGATTGAAGCCCGTGCCAGCGTTGAAGTCGAGGTCGCGGGTGTTATCGGCATTGAGGAGGATGATGCGGCCGGCGGGTTGGCCTGCGGCGGCGGTGATGGCACCCCCTAGCAGGAGATCGCCGGTGGGACTCTCGGCGAAAGCGCGGACGCTGCCCGTGATCCCGCCGCCGACGGGGAAGGGTGAAATGTTGGCACCCGTGGGGGCGAGGCGGAGGACGCCGTTCCCGAATGCGTTGGATGCGAGCAGGTCGCCATTGGCGAGCTGGAAGGAGTCGGTGACATTGAAAAAGCCGACGTTGTAGTCGGTGTCGGGATCGACGGCACCCGCGGAGTTGGTGCGCACGACATACTGCTCGGTACCGGCGGCCCAGGTGAACCATCCGGTGAAAAGCAGGTCGCCATCGGGCTGCGGGAAGACGCGGTAAACGAAGCTGCTGGCACCGGAAGTGAAGGTGTCGTTGTAGGTGCCGTCGTTATTGAGACGAACGGCATAGTCGGCGGTGGTAACGCCGCCAACGTCGGTGAAGGAGCCCACTGCGATCAGCGTGCCTCCGGCTTCCTGAGCCAGATCAAAGGCGCTTTGGAATGAGCTGATTCCGGTGGGATTGAAGCCGGGATCGAGAGTGAGATTTTCGTTGAGGCGGGCGAGCTTGTTGCAGGCGGTGGTGCCGATGTTGTTGAAACTTCCGGCGATCAGGATTTTCCCGTCGGATTGCAGGCGCAGCGATTCGACGACTCCATCAGCGGACAGGCCGGCGATGGGGATGACGGCTCCCGATTCATCGACCACGGCGAGGCGGGCACCCGAGGTATTGGTGCCGTCGGTGATGGAGGTGAAATTTCCGCCGACGAGCACGCGGCCGCCGGGCAGCGGGAGGACCTGGTTGACCGGGCTGCCGACCACGGTGGGCGGGGTGAAGCCTGGGGCGACGATCGCGGAATTGGGCCGGACGGTGACGACGATGGGACCGCTGGGGGTGGAGTCGATGTTATTGGTAACGACGACGGAGTATACGCCAGCGTCGGTGGTGGAGGCGGATGGGATAGAGAGGGTGGCGGAAGTTTGCAGGGGCAGCGGGGTCGTGCCTTTGAACCACTGGTATTCGAGGGTGCTGGCACCGCTGGCTTGGACGGTGAGTGTGAGCGGACTGCCTTCGAGCAGGCCGACATCACCGGAGAGGCTGAGGATTTCGGGTGCGCCGAGCACGATGAGTTGGGCAACGTTGCTGGTGCGGGTGCCGGCTTCGTTGGTGACGGCGACGGTGTAATCGCCACCATCGGCATCATCGACGGTAGTTAGAGTGAGGGTGGCGGTCTGGCTGCCGGAGATGCCGGGCTGGTCGGTGAGGGGATCTTCGCCGAGGAACCATTGGTAGTTCAGCGTGGTGGTGCCGGTGGCGGCGACACTGAGAGTAACGTTTTCACCGGGATCGACAATGGTGAGGGCGGCGGGCTGGGCGGTGATGGCCAGCGGGATGGGGGCGCCATTGAGCAAGGCGAGGTAATTGACCGTGATTCCGTTGATAGTTGTGAACGCGCCGCCGACCCAGAAGCTTCCGTCGCCACGGAGGGCGAGGGCTTGGACGGTGCCATTCGGAACGGTGCCGAGGGAGAATGTGGGATCGACCGCGCCATTCGGCAGATAGCGGAAAAGGCGCGAGCTGGAAGAGCCACCGACGAGGACCTTGCCATTGACTTGACGGTCGAGGGCAAGGTAACCGGTGTTCGGGAACGTCGTGAGAATCGCACCAGTGGAATCGACTTCGTACAGTCCATTGGGACCGGCGAAGAGGAAATTTCCTGAAACGGTGAGGGCCATGCGCTCGACCTTGGTGCGGCCGGAGGCGTAGGTGAGCGAACTGTCGAGGGTGAGGTCGGTATTGAAGCGGCGGACTTTGGCGACCGAGGAGCTCGTGGTATTGTAGCTGGCGAGGATATCACCGCCTGGAAGCAATAGCAGGTCGAGGATCTGGAGGTTGAAGTCGAAATATACTTGTGCGGCGAGCGTGCCATTCGCATTCAGCCGGATCAGGTCGTCGCCGTTGCCGAGGTCGACGTTTTTCCAGCTGGAGAAACTTCCCCCGAGGAAGATGGCCCCATCGGCATCAAGGGCGACGGCGTAAATGTCTCCGTTGGCACCGGTGCCGGCATTGATGGAGAAGGTCGGGTCGAGTGCGCCGTTGGGATCGAGACGGACGATGCGTTGCAAGGTCGAGCCGGCGACGGAGGTGAACTGGCCGACGGCGATGATTTTGCCATCGGGTTGCACGACGATGTCACGAACGATGTTGTTGATGACGGGTGGATTGAAGGTGGTGTCGAGCGAGCCGTTGGCGTTGATTTTGACGAGATAATCGCGGTTCGCCTCGCCATTGACGTTGAGGAAGGATCCGCCAACATAGACGCCGCCGTCCGGTGCCGGAGCTAGGGCGAATACCGATCCCGAGAGAAGTGTGGGAACGGAGAAACCGGGGACAATCGCCGTGGGATCTGGAATGATGATCAAGTCGGCGGGGGCGGAGGAGATGGTGCCGTATCCGTTGGTGAGGCGGACGGTGTAGGTGCCTTCGTTTGGCGCGGCCACGGTGGTGATCGAGTAACTGGCGGCGGTGGCGCCGGGGATGAGTAAGCCATCGAAGAACCACTGGTAGCTGAGCGTGTTGGTGGCGGTGACGGAGAGGGTGGCGGGTTTTCCTAGGACGGCGAAGGTTTCGGTGGGCTGGGTGGTGATTTGCGGCAGGGAATCATCGTCGCGAATCAGCGCGGAAAATCCGCTGGGGATAATGGTGCTGCCGGTGGCGTTAGAAAGTTGGAGGGTTAGCGATTCGTCGCCTTCGACGGCGGCGTCATTGATGAGGGTGAGGGATACGGATTTCGGAGCCGAGTCGCCGGCGGCCCAGGTCACGGTTTGGTCGAGGGCGGTGAAATCAGCGGGCGCGGTGGCGGTGCCGTTGGTGGTGGTGATCCGCACCGAGGCGGCCGCGCTGGTGTCGCCGAAACGGACGAGGTCCAAGCTAAGCGGGCCTTCGCTTTCGAGAATGGTGGCGGCATTGGTGGCGAATCCGATTTCGGGGCGATCCACGACCAGGCGCGCGACACCTGGGGCGGAGAGGCCGTTCCACGAGGTGAATCCGCCGCGAACGATGATGCGACCCTGAGCATCAATAACGGATTGGGTGACGAGGCCGTTGGGCCCCCCACCGCCGGGGAAATTGTCATCGACCGTGCCATCGAGCGCGAACAGGGCAAGGCCGGGTAGCGGGATGCCTTCGAAGCCGGTGGGGCCGGTGAGGAGGAAGCGGCCGCGGTAAGGCTGGATGGAAGTGAGGGTGCCGGTGAAGGTGTGGGTTTCTATCAACGAACCATCGGCGACGTTGTGGATGGTGAGCAGGTTGCCGTGGATGGCGGCAAAGCGGTT
>JBGSTM010000119.1:0-2614 GCA_041736495.1 Akkermansiaceae bacterium | reverse complement strand
CGTTCACCGCCATAGCCACCGCCGCCACCGCCGCTCGGACGGAAACCGCCGGGCTTGGCTTCTTTCGGCTCGGAAGCGTTCACGCGAAGCGCGCGGCCCTGATAGTCGTAGCCGTTGAGTGCTTCAATCGAAGCGTTCAGTTGGCTCTGGTCGCCGAGGGTCACGAACGCAAATCCCTTGGATCTGCCGGTTTCGCGGTCGGTGATGATTTTAACCCGTTCAACAGGTCCATAAGCGGCGAAGAGGCCAGTAACGTCTTCTTCAGTAGCGGTGTAGGGCAGGTTGCCCACGTAGATGTCCATTTTTTCTCTATTCTTGTCACGCCATCACATTCAACACTTCCTGAGACCATGGCGTAAAAGACCAGACAAAGTGCGTTCACCTGCGGTTTTGCAAAATGAACGGTATGGCTTTACCCGTCCGGTCCATGGATGGCAAGAAATGATTTTCCGCGAAATTGACCGCGGAAACCGGCTCAATATCTACGGCTACT
This sequence comes from Akkermansiaceae bacterium, assembly GCA_041736495.1. GTDB lineage: Bacteria > Verrucomicrobiota > Verrucomicrobiia > Verrucomicrobiales > Akkermansiaceae > Luteolibacter. Next base: position 2,121 of record JBGSTM010000119.1, on the reverse strand, counting down.
TGCGTGCAAGTATCACGATGAAGACGGAGTGAGTGCCGGCGGTCGATCACGAAGCATCGGTTGGCGCGCTCCGTAGGTGAGGCTACGCCACAGCCATTCCATGGGGCCGTAGCGGAAGTGTTTCAGCCAAAGCACGCTGAAAAAAACCTGTGCGGTGAAAATCAGCAGGGCGATGCCGATGGTCCCCAGCCTTCCGGCAGTCTCACCCACCCCCAGCCCGTAGCCATAGAAGATCGTGGTGGCGATCAGGGATTGGGCCAGATAGTTGGTGAGCGCCATCTGTCCGACCGCGGCGAGCGGTGGCAAAAAGGGAAGCGACCGCCTGTGATCGATCAGCAAGACGATTCCCATGATGTAGGCGGCTGTGAGCACCGGGCCAAACAGAGAAATGATTCCCGTCCCAACGAGGAGTGCGCCAAGGTCCTTGTCCGCCGAGGCATTCATCATCATTTCCGCACCTAAGAAATTACCCACCAGCCCCACAGTTCCGCATCCTAGCAGGATCATGACAAAAAGCCGCCGGTTTTCCGCAACCTCCGTGAGGATCCGCATCCGACCCGCCAGCAATCCCACGAGGAACAATCCGAGGAATGCCGGCGCGAAAATCATGATCAGGGGCACCATCACGACCAGCTCGCCGATCCGATGGGACACCGCGTCCGCGTAGCTCCCGGTGACAAATGCCTCGACCAGCTCACGCCTCACCTGAGCATCTTCCGCAACCGACTCTTGCATCACTTTTGCAAACTCAGGGTTCCCTGCAAGCGCCCCCATCAGCAGCCCAATCGCTAGAATCAACAACGCGGGTAGCAGGATGAGAACAGCCGCCCACAGTGATAGGGTCCGGGGTTTCCGGTTTTGGAAAAGCAGGAGCGCGAATCCGCAGACCGCATAGGGCATCAGAACATCGCCTTCCCAGAGAAAAATCCCATGCGCGAGGCCGAATCCCATCAGGATGAAAAGACGGCGGCGGTAGATCGCCCTGAAATCCAGTCCGCGCGATGCCGCCCGGTCCATCTGGATGGAAAATCCCAACCCGAAGAGAAATGAAAACAGCGGATAGAATTTTCCCTCGACCAGAAAGATGGAGATCCAGTCCGCCGTCCGATCCCCCGGCCCGAGCCACCATCCACCGCGGAAACCCATCAGATCCAGCGGCTGGCTGAAATGAAGCATGTTTGAAATCAGGATTCCCAACAGCGCGAAGCCCCTCAGAACATCCAGAGAAACGACCCGCTCCGTGGCGGATACCGGAGCCAGCGGCTTACCGTAGTCTCCCGGGAAAGGAGGTGGGCCGACTCTTTGGTCATTCGCAATCGTTTTGAAATCGGACATCCGGATAGATGTACTCGGTTCCCGGAAACCCGGTCAACGTCAGATCCGGAAGACTTTGGGGCATCGTCGATCGGGCCGGGGACGAAGTGCCCGGGCAATTCGCCGGATTTCTGGTCTTAAAATCTTCGCAATACCCTGCAACTGCCAATCCTGACGGGCGGACTGAAGATCCGCGCTCCGTGGAGAGATTCATTGGCTTTTCTTGGGCTGCTCGCATCGCGGGCGGACTGAAGATCCGCGCTCCGTGGAGAGATTTTTTGGCTTTTCCTGGGCTGCTCGCTTCGCGGGCGGACTGAAGATCCGCGCTCCGTGGAGAGATTCTTTGGCTTTTCTTGGGCTGCTCGCTTCGCGGGCGGACTGAAGATCCGCGCTCCAATTGGACCGACTCTAAGACCTTGCGCCCGCCGCCGGCTTTGGCGAACCTACTGGCATGAGCCAAGACGTCGTTTCCCTCCTCCAGCAGCTCGTCCGCATCCCATCGGTCAACCCGGACAACGCGCCGGGCACCGAGCAGATCGGAGAGGAAACCCTGGCCATCTTCCTGGCCGGCTGGTTGGAATCCATCGGCGCGGAAGTCGTGCTGGAGGAAATCAAACCCGGCCGGCCGAATCTCATCGCCCGCTTTGCCCCGCTTGACGGCCGGCCGCGCATCCTGCTGGGACCGCATCTCGACACCGTCGGCGTCGGCGGCATGATCGTGGAACCCTTCGGCGGCGAGATCCGCGATGGAAAAATCTGGGGGCGCGGCGCGTCCGATACGAAAGGCCCGATGGCCGCGATGCTGTG
>JBGSTM010000324.1:0-50815 GCA_041736495.1 Akkermansiaceae bacterium | reverse complement strand
GCTGCCATTGAAGCGGGCAATTTTGAGGTCATCGTTAGTGTTATTCAAATAAGAGATAGCGGGCTGACCATCCGGGCCAAAGACAAGCGAGTTATAATGGCCGACCTCACCCGCGCTATCAACGGTGGTTGCTGTCCAACTGCTGCCGTTGAAGCGGGCAATTTTGAGATCGTAGTCGCGAGTGCTGGAATACGAGATGGCGGGCTGGCCATCGGGTCCGAAGGTCAGCGAGTTGAAAAAGACGAAGCGACTCTCGTTATCGACGGTGATTGCTAGCCAACTTCTGCCATTGAAGTGGGCGAATTTAAGGTTGCCGGTAGTCATATCATTGTAAGAAATAGCGGGTTGGCCATCCGGACCGAAGGCGAGAGAGCTGTATTCACCGACACGGCCCGCGCTATCGACCGTTGTGAGATTCCAAGGGAGGGCGAGGCCGGCAGCTGAGGTGGCCTGCATGCCCGCGACGGCGGCAAGCTGGGATTGAAGTAGCAGGTTGCTGGCTTTGAGGCGGGTCAGTTCATCCCAAATTTCCTGGAGGGATTTCTGGGTGGGAGCGGGACTGCCGGGCGGGGTGAGCTGGCCTTGGGAGAAGGCGGCGGCGGTGACGGCGAGGAGAAGGAAGGGGATTTTCATGAGTTGGTGGATTGGGTTTTCACAAAGATCGGCAATCTCAAGGGGCGGTCGGCAGTGGCTGGGCGACGGCGCGGAAAAAACGGCTGGGGACGCTGCTGAGGCCACCGAGCGTCTTGGCGGTGACGGCGGCGGTTGGCGGGAAAGTGCCGAGCGCGGAGTCTGTCCAGGGGCCGGTGACATCGGAATTGTATTCAAGGCGGTAGTTCCGGGTGGCCACGGCGGTGAAGCTGATGTCCGCCTCGGTGAAGCTGGCGGTGTAGGTGTGGGAGACGATCCTGAAAAGCGAGTTGGGATCGGTCGGGAGGGTGCCGGCGTGGTATTCCGCGCGGTCGCTGGCTCCGTCTCCGTCCCTGTCGCTGGTGGCGGTGGCGGTGGTAAAATTGCCGAAGATGAAGTTTTCCCAAGTGTCCGCGATGCCGTCCGCGTCGGTGTCCGGGCGGGCGATGGCGGTGGTGGCGAGGTCGGAGAAGGCGGTGTCGAGGGCGATCCAGCCGAGATTGGCGGAATAGGCGCTGCCGGAAAACTTCCCGGTGCGGAGATCGAGCATGGGCTGGCCGTGGTCCTGCTCGAAGGTGATCCAGCCGACGTTGGCGGCATAGGCGTAGCCGGTGAGCGCTCCGGTGGGGGAGAGATTCACGCCGCAGTCGGTGGCGGAGCTGTTCGAGTAGGTGTGGCCGTTGGCCGGGGTGCCATCGCCGAGGTGCACCCAGCCGAAGTTGGCGGCGTAGGAGTAGCCGGCGAGGGCAGTGTCGAAGACGCGGGTGCCGTTGTTGGTGTCGGCGCGGAAATCAACCCAGCCGGCATTGGCGGAGTAGGCGTATCGCTCACCAGAGGAAACTGTGGACTGCGCGGCGAGATGCAAAGATGCGGCGCAAGTCAGAAAAACTATGCAAGGAATACCTTTCATACAGCGGATACGAGTGAGGCTAGGCGAGGAAGCTGCGAGTTGTTTCATGTGACGATCTTGTCAAAACGGGATTGAACGAAGCTACAGGGCATGCGGCGTGGGTCTAGCGCTGGTTGAGGTTTACGATGATGAAAATCACGATCAGCGCAGCGAGCACCGCCAGCGTGATTTTCACCCAGCTCAGCGGATGTTCGCCGGCCATTTTTCCGGTGTAGCCGTTCACCACCACCTGGAACGACTTCGCGCCGTAGGTGTAGCTCGCCAGCCACACGGGCACCAGGATGTGCTTGAACGTGCGCCCCCGGTAGAGCGACCGGACCTGCAGGTTCCGCTGTGTGTCGCCAGGCACGTCGCGCGAGCAAAGCTCCCGGATGGTCTCGTCCATCTGCTGTTTGCTGATCTGCGAGGCCTTGCGCAGGTCGACCTGATAGCGCTCCACTGTCCAGCCGCGGACGTAGGCGGGCTCGTAAGGTTTGAGGTCCTTGATGGTGGGAAACGGCTCCACCTGACGCAGCAACGCGGTGTGCACGCCGACGGTGCCCGGCACCGCGTCGTCGTCGAAAAAATGCGCCAGGTGCCCGGCGCTCGGCTCCCAGCGGGTCCGCTGGACTTGTCGCGTCGCGGTTTTCCCGTTGGCGTCCCGATAGGTCTCGGTGACGTAATAATGGTAGCCGGACTCCGCCGTCCAATCGGCGTTCACGTGCGCGTCGAAGGTCCAGTAAGGCAGATAGATGCCGTGCAGTTTGTCGGTGAGCGCGGCGCGTTTCAGCTTGTTCGGCGCCCACCATCGGCTGCCATACCAGGCGCGCAGCTGGTCGCGGACCTGGGTGGCGGGGATCACGGACGGCAGCAGGCTTTCCGGCGTGACCGCGTCCTTCATGTCGTCCACCGCGACGATCGAGGGCGAGCCGCAGAAATCGCAGCGCTGGGCGGCGCGGTCCGGATCGAAAATGCTGATCGCCTGGCAGCTCTCGCACTTCACGGATTTTTTCTCGTCCCTCATCCCTCGGTGGCCGGCGGGAATGGACGCCAGCGCCTTTTCGAGATCGTGCTCGATGATCGCCGCGCCTAACGGATCCGTGCCGTCGTTCCACGGCAGGATGGTGCCGCAATACGGGCAGGCGAGGGCTTTTTTGGCCGGATTCCACTCCGCATCCCCGCCGCATTCCGGGCAGGGATGTTTTCGTAACGCGCTGACTTCGGCCATGGAAAAAGAGATTCGAGATGGGGGATTGTGAGATGAGGAGAGACTGGTGCCGAATTCTCCCGAATATCCAATCTCCAATCGCCCTATGTCTTTTTCATCTACTCGGCGAGGAAGGCGTCGAGCGCGGCGCGGGAAATCCGATAGGCCGAGCCGATTTTCTTGCCTTTCAAATCTCCGGCGTCGATCGAGGAAATCACGTCCGCCTCGGTCACTCCGAGAATCTGCGCGGCCTCCGCCGGGCTCATCAGTTCGGGGATGCCGCTGGGTGCGGCAGCACCCGGAAGCGGCGGCGGTGTCTGCATGTTCTTCATCATTTCCTGGGCCATGCCGAAGCCCATCGCCATCTGCCCGGCTGCGGCGGCGGGAGATCCTCCGCCGTCGGCACCGCCCTTGGTCATGGACTCGGCCATCTGGAACTTCACGTAGTCGTTGAGGTTGCCGATGGCGCCCATGCTCGAGCGCTTGTCGATGGCGGCCTCCACTTCCGGCGGCACGGAGACGTTTTCGACGATGAAGCTGGTGATCTCGATGCCATATTTCACGGTCACCTGCGGGTTGATCAGTGGCAGCAGCGCCTCGCCGAGTTCCGAGTAGCGGGACGCCACGTCCAGTGCGGGCACGCCGCAGGAGGCAAGCGCCTCGCTGAAGACGCTGACGATCCGCGAGCGCATGGTGTCGGCGAATTCATCCAACCGGAAATGGTGGTCGGTGCCGGCGACTTCCTTGAGGAAAACCGGTGCATCCACGATCCTGAAATCAAAGATGCCAAACGCCCTCAGCCGGACCACGCCGAAGTCCGCGTCGCGCATCATCACCGGATTCGCAGTGCCCCACTTGTTGCCGGTGAAGAGGCGGGTGGTGACGTAGTAGACGTCCGCCTTGAATGGCGATTGAAAACCGAATTTCCAGCCCTTCAGGCGGGTGAGCACCGGGATGTTATCCGTCACCAGCGAGTGCTTGCCGGGGCCGAAGCAGTCGCCGAACTGGCCCAGATAGACGAACTGTGCGAGTTGGCTCTCGCGGACGATGAGTTGCGCGCCGTTTTTGATCGCCTTGTCCTCATCCGGAAACCGCCATGACAGCGTGTCGCGCGAGTCGTCGTTGAATTCGATGATTTCCAGCAGTTCGCCCTTGATGAATCCGAGAATGTCCATGGTGCTGATCTGTTACCGGGAAATCGTCGCCGGGGGAAGAAGAAATCTTCCGGTTTATTCCAGCCCGCGTTCCACGACTTCGTCCTCGTCCCAGCCGAGATAATGGCCGAGTTCGTGAAGGAAAGTGGTGCCCACCTCGTCGCGGTAGTCGTGCTCCTCCTCGCCGACCCATTCCCAGAGATTGACGAGAAACAACCGGATGCGCGGAAGCTCTTCAGGCCCGGCCTCCTCCATGGCCGACGGCCCTTCGAACAGGCCGAGCTCGTCGCCTTCCAGCGACTCGTCGAAAGCTCCGTGGCCGGGTTTTTCCTCCAGGGAAACCGCCACCGCCGCTGCTGCATCCTGAATGTCCTGCGGCAGGACTTTGATCAGCGATTTCAGTTCCTCGTCCGCCCACGTACTCAATGTTTCAAAGTCCATGGCGGTTGGATTAACGGATCTGTCTACCTGGCACAAGGAACTTGCGTGGGTTCCCTCACAGGCGCATGCCGCTTGCGATGGGCGGAGTTTCGACATTCATCCAAGTTTCCCTCCATGTTTCATCCTCAACGCAAGAACTCGCGGTTGGGAGATGAAATCCGCGGTCGGACGTCAGGAAAATTTTCCATCAGCTGGCAAATTTCCCTTCCCATGCCGGAACCACTCTGCTTAAACCTGAGATGTCGATTTAGCATTCATTGAATTTCCAGCCACAGTCGTTATGGGTATCATTTCATGGATTTTTCTCGGCCTCATCGCCGGAGCTCTTGCCAAATTCATCATGCCAGGCAAGGACCCGGGCGGTTTTTTCGTCACCATCCTCATCGGGATCATCGGCGGGATCGTCGGTGGATTTCTCGGGACCTTCATCGGTCTGGGGAAAATCGAATCCTTCGACCTTGGTGGCATCATCATCGCCACCGCCGGAGCCATCCTGCTGCTCATCATCTATCGCATGGTTGCGAAATCCCGGGGTTGAACCACCCTAGCTTCCCAGCCTCCCGGGATCGATCAGCCTCTTGCCTCCATCTCCCTGAAACCATTATCCACTCCCCGGGAATCATGTCGGAAATCTTCGGCCGCACTTCTGTTTCGATTCGAGCCATGGCTGCTCCGCTGCCAGGCAGAAGCAGTGCCGCGAACTCTTCCCCCCCAGTTGTGCCGCCACCCCCTGTCGTCGATGTCACTTCGGTGCTCGACGACTTGGCGGCGCATCACCGGGGAGCAGGTTAGGCATATTTCCGGAGTTTGTCTTATTAACTGACATAATTTCCCGGTCGGCTTCCCGCCGCTGTGTTCCCTTCCCCCGATTGAATGCAACCACTAACATAAGCCGCCTCCCATGAACATCCTGGATACACTCCTCAACACCTTCGCCGGCAAAACCGGGTCCTCTGGAGGATCGGAACACCCGCTCGGAGCCGCCCTCAACTCCCTGCTTGCCAAAAACGGCGGAATTCAGGGACTCATGAACAAGTTTTCCCAAGGCGGACTCGGCGAGGTGTTCTCGTCGTGGGTCGGCATGGGGGAGAACAAATCGATCTCCCCGGAGCAGATCGGGCGATTGTTAGGATCGGACCAGGTGCAGGCGCTCGCGTCCAGACTGGGTGTGGATCCTTCCAAGGCGTCGGGTTTTCTAGCCGACTACCTGCCGAAAATCGTGGACAAGCTGACCCCTGCAGGCCAGGTCGACGCGGATACGGATGCGTCGGAGGGGCTCAACTCGCTGCTGCCATCGCTGCTCGCCAGCCTCGGTCGCGACGGTTCCCGGAATGCATGAACGAAACGGGAGGCGAAGTTGGTCGGGAAATGGATGGAGCCGAACGGACCAGACCGCCATCGTCGCGTACATCGGCATCCCCCAGATCCAGCGGGTGAAAGTCCGCCACCACCCGGATCTGGACGCCGGCGAGCATCTTACGAAAACCGGCGCCGGGATTCCGGGCGATCCTCTCAACATCGCAGTCGTTGGCAGCGAGGCGGATTTGGTCAAGACCTTGCTTGCTGCCGGATGGAAGCCCGCCACTCCATTGGGTTTCTCCAGCAGCGTGCGCATCGCGGTGGATACCGTGATCGACAGGCCGGACCCGGATGCCCCGGTGAGCAGTCTCTATCTTTACGGCCGCAGGGAGGATCACGCGTTTGAGAAGCCGGTCGGCAACAGCCCGCGCGAACGCCATCACGTGAGATTCTGGCAATCGCCTGAGACGCGACACGACCGCCCGTTGTGGATGGGTTCGGCCACCCATGACATCGGCGTTGAACTCAGCCGAACCACCGGCCAGGTGACCCATCACATTTCCCCGCAGGTGGATGCGGAACGCGACCTCCTGCTTGCAGACCTGAGGGCGACGAAACAGGTGCTGGACGTTCGCTGGGTTGATGGATATCAGACGCGCCTCCAGGGACGCAATGGAGGAGGGGACCCGTGCCATACCGACGGGCGACTTCCCGTGGTCACCCTGGCCCCACCCACTCCCTGAATCGTTTCCTTTCCTTTCCATGAAGTGTCTGCGCTGGTTTTGTTTCATTCTGCTGGGTTTCCCAGTCCTCGCCTGGGCCTTCGGGGCCATGTATTTCGACGGTCCGTCCAGGACGCTTGCCTGGGTGTTCGCCGGCGTAAATCTCGCTGTCGTGATTCTCGTGCGCCCTTGGCTGAGGAAAATCGGCATCCTCGGCGGCGGGTTCATCGTCGTCCTGCTTTGGTGGCTCAGCCTCAAGCCGAGCGGCGATGGGGACTGGCAGGCGGACGTGGCACGGAAACCCCGGGCGGAGGTCAACGGCGACGAGGTGACGATTCACAATGTCCGGAATTTCATCTATCAGACGGATTCCGCCTACACGCCGGTGTGGGAAACCCGCAAGGTGCGGTTGTCGCAGCTCACCCACATCGATCTGTTCGTCAACTACTGGGGGTCCCCGTGGATGGCGCATCCGATTGTGAGTTTCCAGTTCGCGGACGCGCCGCCGCTTTGTTTCTCCATCGAGACCCGCAAGAAAACCGGGCAAAGCTACTCCGCGATCGGCGGACTCTATCGACAGTATGAACTGATCTTCATCGCTGCCGACGAGCGTGACGTGGTCCGCGTGCGCACGAACTATCGAAAGGGCGAGGACGCGTATCTCTATCGGACGGCTGCCGGTCCCAAGCAGACCCGCGAGCGCTTCCTCGAATACCTCAATTCCATCAACAAACTCAATGAATCACCCCGCTGGTATAATGCCATCACCACCAACTGCACCACCGGGATCCGCAGCCAGCGGCCGGCATCCGGGCGCATGCCGTGGGACTGGCGGCTGCTCGTCAATGGCAAGGGCGATGAGCTGATGTTTGAGCGCAAGGTGCTCGTGACCGACGGACTGCCATTCGACGAACTCAGGAAGCGGGCCCTCATCAATGCCGCCGCGAGGGCTGCGAACGATTCACCGGATTTTTCCGCGTTGATCCGCAAGGATCGCCCGGGATTCGGCCCGGTGAAATAGGCTTGCGGAGGGTGCTGCTTCGGCAGATGACTTCGCGCATGTCAATTTTGCGCTTTGTTGCCACCCTGTTCGTCCTGGGTCTCACCGGATGCACCGTCGGGAAAATCGCGACTCCGGCACCGGCCAGTCCGTTTCTTGCCGCCACCGGCGCGGACACTTCCGGGCGGCTCGCGCGGCTTCCGTTCGATCATTCGTGGAGATCGCCCAGCGTCGAGCCGACCATCTACAAGTACATTGTCGTCCGGCCGGTTTCCATCAAGTGGCTCCGGAAGGAACAATGGAATGAGAGCGTGAGCCCTTATGTGCCGGATCGTAAAACTTACGTAAAACAATGCGGGCTGTTGGTCGACTACTGGACCAAGTCGCTGCGCAAGGCATTCTCATCTCCCGTTTGCAGCTACTACATCACCGACAACACCTCCCGGGCAGGGACACTCATCCTGGAAACTGCTCTCACCGAAGTGACTTATGGAAGTCCGCCAGCGGGCCTGGGCAGCATGGCGTTCGAAGCCCGGGTCAAGGATGCGGCCACCGGCAAATACGTCGCGACCACCGCGGATCGCCGCGCGACGGTATCCAAAGTCGCTGAGTTCGATCAGAAGACCCTGACGACTGCGAACAAGCAGATCCTCGACGAATGGTCGCAGCAGTTGATGGAGTCGTCCAACAAGGAGCTTTTCCCCAGGGTGACAAGTTCGGTGTTCACTCCGTTTTAGCCGGATTGAGGAGGATTTGCGGACCATCCGCGAGCAATTGGGATGTTCCTCCCCCGGTCCCGCCCTAGGATTTCGCTGCTTCCGGAAAATTCACGATCCAACCATTTCCCATCATGAGTCCGATGCCAGTTACCCCAGAAGACCTGCAAATTACGAGTCTCGGTCCCCGCGAAATCCCCTCGCCCGGCTGGGAACGCGACTTCGCGGCGGAAGGAACCGGCTGGCACTCCGACGGCGACCGCATCCTGCTCAACGACCACATCGATGCCGTCACTGCCTCCATGCGCGACGGGATCGAGCCGCCCACGCTCGAACTCGCCGGACCCCGCCATGAAATCTACTTCGACCCCGCACAAACCTGCTGCGCCATCGTCACCTGCGGCGGTCTTTGCCCGGGCATCAACGATGTCATCCGTGCCATCGTCATGCAGGCCTACTACGTCTATGGAGTCCGCCGCATTCTCGGAATCCAGTATGGATACGAGGGGCTGGATCCCGCCTACGGCCACAAACCGATCGAACTGACTCCCGATGATGTTAGGAATATTCCTTATTTCGGCGGCTCGTTCCTCGGATCTTCCCGCGGGAGGCAGGACACCAAGGTGATGGTCAACCTCCTCGAATCGCTGGGCGTGGGAATTCTCTTCGTCATCGGCGGCGACGGGTCGCAACGGGGAGCCCATGACATCTTCGAGGAAGTCCGGCACCGGGGCGGCCGCATGTCCATCGTCGGCGTGCCCAAGACCATTGACAACGACCTGATGTTCATGGACCGGAGTTTCGGCTATCAGACCGCGTTTGCGGCGGCGTTCCACGCGGTCACTGCGGCGCATACCGAGGCCCGGGGTGCCCGTAACGGAGTGGGCCTGGTGAAGTTGATGGGCCGTGACTCGGGATTCATCGCCTGTTCCGCCGCGCTTGCCACGGGCGAGGCGAATGCCGTGCTGATCCCTGAAGTACCCTTCGCGCTCGAAGGTCCGAACGGGCTTTTCGAAATTCTCGAACTCCGTCTCGCAAATCGCGGCCACGCCGTCGTGATCGTGGCGGAAGGCGCTGGTCAGGATCACATCCCCGCCACCGAGGCGACAACAGATGCGTCTGGAAACAAGCTTCACGCGGACATCGGCGTGTTTCTCAAGGACCGAATCTGCCGGCATTTCCAGGAGAAAAAGGTCGAGTTGAACCTCAAATACATCGATCCGAGCTACCTGATCCGCAGCGTGCCTGCAGCGCCGGAAGACCGGATTTTCTGCCTCAATCTCGGCCGCCACGCGGTGCATGCCGCCATGGCGGGGAAGACCGGCATGGTCGTCGCCCGCTGGCACCAGCGCTACGTCCATTTGCCGATGAGCCTGGTCATCCGCGGTCGCCGCAAGGTGGACCCGAACGGCGATCTCTGGCGTTCCGTGGTCGAGGCCACCGGCCAGCCCGCCCGGCTGGGCCGGTGACACCCCTCTAGCAGCGGTCTGTCAAGTAGGTGTACACCCCATGGCGGTTGTGCGGGTAGGGCGACACGATCTCAAGGACCGACTCTTGATCCTGTGCAAATTGCATGATCCCGGAGAACTTTACTCCTAACAAGGCGCAGGGTCCCAGGTCCGGTATTCAACATGCAAAATTCCTCACTACCCCGCGAGGCCTGGATGGACACGCACGAGCGGTATTCCTCCCAGCCCGGAGATTCCCCGCTGCGGGCCGAGTTGTTCGGCGTCGAGCAGCTAGCCCGCCACGCCAAGAGCTTGGCGGCCTCCCACCAGATCACCTCCCGGTTCACGGCGAACGTCCTCCTGAACCGCCTGGAATCGAACGAGGAGAATCTGCGGGCCTTCCATCGCGACGCCCTCGAGGTGGGTCCCGACCAGCGCATCACGCCTGCCGGGGAATGGGTGCTGGATAACTTCTATCTGATTGAAGAGCAGGTCCAGATGGCAAGACGCCATCTTCCGCGCGGATACAGCCGCGAGCTGCCTCGGCTGGTGAACGGCGGGTCGGACGGCCTGCCACGCGTGTATGACATCGTACTGGAGCTAATTTCCCACGTGGACGCGCAGATCGACTCCGAGTCACTCACGTCGTTCGTGGCGGCCTATCAGTCCATCAAGTTCCTCAAACTCGGCGAATTGTGGGCGGTCCCGATCATGCTGAGGCTTGGATTGATCGAAAACCTCCAACGGGTCACCACCCGCCTGACCGCGGCACACCTGGACCGGGATCTGGCAGCCCGATGGGTCGGTCGCCTCCAAAAAATGGTCGAGAAATCCCCTTCGGATCTGGTGGTGGTGGTCGCGGAAATGGCGACGTCGCACATCCCGCTAACGAGTGCGTTCGTCGCCGAGTTCTGCCAGCTGTTATCCCGGCACGGGACGGAACTTCACTTCGCACGAAGCTGGCTCGAACAGCGTCTCGGCGAGCAGGGGCTGTCCATCGAGCTCCTGGTCCATCAGGAAGGACAGAACCAGGCGGCGGACCAGGTTTCCGTGAGTCACAGCATCGCCAGTCTCCGCCTCATCGGTGGGATGGACTGGAAGGAATTCGTGGAAAGCCTGAGCCGCGTCGAGGAAATCCTACGCACCGATCCCGACGGGACGTATGGCACCATGGATTTCGCGACGCGCGACAGCTACCGCCACTCGGTGGAGATGATTTCCCGGCACAGCGACCAATCCGAAGAGGAAGTCGCACGCCTGGCGGTGTGGATGGCGGGGGATCATCCGTCGGGACCGGAAGACCGCGCCCGCGAGCGGCATGTCGGATACTATCTGATAAGACGGGGCCGGCCGGCTCTTGCTCGTGAAGCAGGGATGCACTGGCAATGGCGGTCGTTCCTGGAGAGTCTCATCCACCGCTTTCCCCTGTTGTTCTACGCCGGCGGCATCACCGCGCTGACATTGCTGGCGGGCTACGGGTTGTATTCCCTGCTTGGCGGGCTCGGGTTGGCCGGTTGGACACTCTGGATTTTCATCGCGGTTTTCCTTGTGGCAGCGAGCCAGCCCGCAGTGGCGCTGATGAACTGGATCTGCACTTCCGCGATCCCTCCCAGACGGCTTCCCCGGCTCGACTTCTCCGGCGGGATTCCCGACGGAAGCCGTACGATGGTCGTCGTGCCCACCATGCTCACCAGCGCCGAGGGAATGGCGCGTCTGATAGAAATTATAGAAATCCACTATCTGGCAAACCGCGATCCGAAGCTCCACTTCGGACTGCTCACCGATTTCCGCGACGCGGAGAGCGAAATCCAACCGGATGACGAGGATCTGGTAGAAAGCGCGCGGTCCGGGGTTCGGATGCTGAATGAAAGGTATTCGCCCGAGGCCGGAAACCTGTTTTTCCTGTTCCACCGCCCACGCCGGTGGAATGAAGGGGAAGGCGTCTGGATGGGCTACGAACGGAAACGGGGAAAACTCCACGAATTCAATTCCTTCCTCCGTTCCGGTTCCCGCGGATGCTTTTCCGAGGTCGTGGGCGACACCTCCCTTCTGTCAGAGGTGAGATACGTCATCACGCTCGATACGGACACCCAGCTTCCCCGGGACGCCGCGTGGCGGCTCGTCGGCACCATGGCGCACCCGTTGAACCGTCCGGTGTTTGACGGATCGCGCAACGTGGTGGTCGAAGGATACAGCATCCTGCAACCACGGGTCGGAGTGAGCCTGCCGAGCGCGAGACGCTCGTGGTTCGTGCGGTTGTTTGCCGGAGATCCGGGGATCGATCCCTACACCCGCGAGGTGTCGGATGTCTATCAGGATGTGTTCCGGGAGGGCACTTTCATCGGCAAGGGCATCTATGACGTGGATGCCTTCGAGCGCTCGGTGGAGGGAAGGTTCCCTGAAAACAGGATCCTCAGTCACGATCTGTTGGAGGCCTGCCACGCGCGCTCCGCTCTCGTCAGCGACGTTGAGTTCTATGAAGACTATCCGTCCTCCTACCACGTGGACATGGCCCGCAGGCACCGCTGGATCCGCGGGGACTGGCAGATCACCCGCTGGATGCTTCCCCGGGTGCCGGGTCCGGCTGCCGGTCCGACCGCCAATCCTCTATCAGCCCTATCGCGCTGGAAGATCTTTGACAACCTGAGGCGCAGCCTGGTCCCGGTCGCGTTGTTGCTGGTGATGCTGGGAGCATGGCTGCTGGTTCCCTCGCATGCGGGGCTCGGACCGCTGCTGGTGCTTCTGATCGTCGTTTCTCCCGCGGTGGCCGGGGCGCTTGTTCAGGTTTTTAGCAAACCGGATGACCTGCCCTGGCGAATCCATTTGCGGACGGAAGCCAATTCCAGCGCTCGGCGTATCGGCCAGACTTTCATAATCTTGGCATTCCTGCCTTACGACGCCTTCAACAGTCTTGATGCGATCGTGAAGTGCCTCATCCGATTGCGGATCACCCACCGGAACCTGTTGCAATGGCAGCCGTCGGGCGACGTCGAACGCGGCGCACGGGTGACCCTTGCGGGATACTTCGGCTTGATGTGGATCGCGCCGGCCATGGCGGTTGCCGCCGGATTCTATCTGATGGTTCTTCAGCCGCACCAGGTGGCGGCCGCACTGCCGTTTCTCCTGATGTGGATTTCCGCTCCGGCGATCGCCTGGTGGATCAGCCAGCCGATCGAAACCGAGCCGCCGGACCTCACCGCGGAACAACTGATTTTCCTCAGGCGCACCGCGCGCAAGACATGGCATTATTTCGAGACCTTCGTCACGGCGGAGGACCACTGGCTGCCGCCCGACAATTTTCAGGAAGTGCCCGTCCCGACACTCGCCTCCAGAACCTCGCCCACCAATCTCGGATTGGCGCTGCTGGCGAATCTGGCAGCAAAGGACCTCGGCTATCTATCAACGGGCGGTCTTGTCCGGCGCACCCGCGACGCGCTCGCCGCCATGCGGGATCTGGAGCGTTACCGCGGTCATTTCTACAACTGGTATGACACCCGGACGCTCAAGCCGCTGCTCCCGCTCTATATCTCCAGCGTGGACAGCGGCAATCTCGCAGGCCACCTGCTGACACTCGGATCCGGCCTTCGCGAGCAGGCGGATACCGGATGCATTTCAACCCAGGTGGTCCTCGGATTGCGTGATACGGTCCGGATTCTCCGGGAGATGGTTCGTGACAACATTCCGCTGGCCAGGCTTGAAGAGGAGCTTGAGAGAACCCCTGTCGGACTGCGCGCCACGGTTGCACTGCTAGAGAGGGTCCTGGTCAAGGCGACGGAGGCCGCGGCATTGATGGAAAAGGAGAACCACGAGGTGCAGGCGTGGGCGGCGATCCTGGTGTCGAACTGTGAGGATCATCTGCAGGATGTGCGTTTTCTCGCTCCCTGGCTGGGATTGCCCGAGTCGGATCATCCCGTGGAGATCGATCTATCGGCTTCCCTCGACAGGATTTCGACCTTGCGGGAGCTCCATGAACTTCACGAATCGATGAATCCGGATGGGACCGGTCCTCCCGCGGTGCCGGGCGGGTTGTCCGAGTGCGTCCGCCAGGCCGCTGCGCGGGCTGCCGAACGGATGGCGGAACTTGAGTCGCTGGCAGCGCAGAGCGACCAACTGGCGGCGATGGATTTCACGTTTCTGTTTGATGCCGAGAGGGACTTGTTCTCGATCGGATTCAGCATTCACGAAGGGCGCAATGACAGGAGTTATTATGATCTGTTGGCGTCGGAGGCCCGCCTTTGCAGTTATGTCGCCATCGCGTTGGGACAGGTTCCACAAGACCACTGGTTCTCGATGGGGCGCCTGCTGGTCGCCTCACAACAGGAAGCGCTGCTTGTTTCATGGAGCGGCTCGATGTTCGAATATCTCATGCCGCAACTCGTCATGCCGACGTATGAGAACACGCTTCTCGACCACACCTGCCGGATGGCGGTGCGGCAGCAGATCGACTACGGGAAACGGCGTGGCGTTCCGTGGGGGATCTCCGAATCCGGCTACCACCGGACCGACGTGCATCTGAACTATCAGTACCGCGCTTTCGGAGTTCCAGGGCTTGGACTCAAACGCGGCTTGTCGGACGATCTGGTGATCGCGCCGTATGCCTCCGCGATGGCTCTGGTTGTCGCGCCGCGGCAGGCATGCGAAAACCTGCAGCGCCTTGCGGCGGAAGGCCGTGAGGGAAACTTCGGTTTCTACGAGGCGGTCGACTACACGCCTTCGCGCATGCCGCACGAGCGCTCAAGCGTGACGATCCGCTCCTTCATGGTGCACCATCAGGGGATGAGTCTGTTGGCGCTCGACAATATCCTGCGCGGGTTCCCCATGCAGCGCCGGTTCCTCGCATGCCCGATGCTCCGCGCCGCCGACCTGCTGTTGCAGGAGCGGGTGCCGAAGACCGTGGCGAGCGTTTACATCGAAAACACCCTGCCGGAGATCCAGCGGAGTCAGACCGGCGATGAGGACAGCGTGATGCGCGTCTATCGGAATCCGTCGTCACCCTCGCCGGACGTCCACCTGCTATCCAATGGCCGCTATCATGTGCTCGTCACCAGCGCGGGTGGCGGCTACAGCCGCTGGGGCGAACTGGCGGTGACCCGCTGGCGCGAGGATGCGACCCGGGACTGCTGGGGCGCGTTCATCTATCTGCGGGATCCCGCCACCGGAGAGTTCTGGTCCACCGCCTATCAGCCGACGCTTCGCGAAACCGGGGGCTACGAGGCGATTTTCACCCAGTCGCGGGCGGAATTCCGGCAGCGGCATTCGTCGCTGGAGATCCACACCCAGATCAGCGTGTCGCCCGAGGACGACGTCGAGTTGCGGCGCGTCACGCTGACGAACCGCTCGGATGTGGAGCGCGTGATCGAGCTGACGAGCTATGCGGAGGTGGTGCTGGCGCACCCAGCTTCCGACGTGGCCCATCCGGCCTTCAGCAATCTGTTCGTGCAAACGGAGTTCGAGCCGGATTCCTCCGCGATTCTCTGCACCCGCCGCGCCCGCTCGGAGGACGAGAAGCCGCCTTGGTTGCTGCACAAGATGGTCAGCAGGGATGGCAATGGGGGGGGAATCTCCTGTGAGACGGACCACTCGAAATTTATCGGTCGTGGGGGCTCGCTGGCCAATCCGGCTGCCATGCGGACCTCCGGACCCTTGTCCAATACGGTCGGGCCGGTCCTCGATCCCGTGATCTCCCTCAGGAGATCGATCACGCTGCCGCCATTGGGAACCGTCATCGTCGACCTTGTCATCGGCGTGACCCAGACCCGGGAATCGGCGATGGGCCTGGTGGAAAAATACCAGAGTCACCACATGGTGGACCGCGCTTTCGATCTGGCGTGGACCCACAACCAGGTGTCGCTCCATCAGCTCGATATTACCGAATCGGAGGCCCAGTTGTTCGGTCGTCTGATAGGTCCGCTCGTTTATGCGACCGCCGCCCGCCGGGCGAATGCGAGCGTGCTGCTAGGCAACCGCCGCGGCCAGAACGGGCTGTGGAGTTACGGTATCTCCGGCGACGTGCCGATCCTGCTGCTCCATGCCAGCGACTCGGAGAAAATCGCGATCGTCCGGCAGCTGGTCAGGGCGCACACCTACTGGCGCATGAAAGGGCTCACGGTGGATCTGGTCATCCTGCACGAGGATGTATCCGGCTACCGGCAGTCGCTGCAGGACCACATCATCGGCCTGATCTCATCGGGAAACGAAGCCCAGATGCTCGACAGGCCGGGTGGGATCTTTGTCCGGAGTCTCGACCAGATTTCCAGCGAGGACCGCATGCTGCTGCTGTCCTTCGCGCGGGTGGTGCTGGACGATCGGGTCGGAACACTGGCGGAACAAATCTCGCGCCAGGCTGTTTTTCCGCCTGCGGTTCCGAATCTGATCGCCACCCAGTCCGTCTTCGCGGATCCGCAAAAACCGCTACCACCGCGCGAACTTGCGTTTGCCAATGGCTTCGGCGGCTTCACCCGCGACGGTCACGAATACATCATCACGCTGGAGCGCGACCGGATGACACCGGCGCCGTGGGTGAACGTCATCGCCAATCCCGATTTCGGCACGGTCGTTTCCGAGAGCGGTTCGGCCTACACCTGGGTGGAGAATTCCCATGAATTCCGCATCACGCCGTGGAACAACGATCCCGTCCAGGACCCCACCGGCGAGGCGCTCTACATCCGCGACGAGCAGACGGGGCGCTTCTGGTCGCCCACGCCCCTGCCCGCCCGTGGGGAGACTCCCTATGTCATCCGTCATGGGTTCGGCTACACGGTGTTCGAGCACACGGAGAACGGCATTGTCTCCGAGTTGTGGGTTTACGTGGCCATGGATGCGTCGGTGAAGTTCACCGTTTTGAAACTGCGCAATGTTTCCGGCCGCCCCCGCAGACTATCCGTCACTGGATACTGGGAGTGGGTGCTGGGAGAAATCAGGCAGAAAAACCTGATGCACGTCCAGACCGAGTTGGACCTCAAGACAGGCGCGCTGCTGGTGCGCAACCACAGCAATACGGAGTTTCCCAACCGCGTCGTGTTTCTCGATGTCAACGATGCCACGCGCACCGTCACCGGCGACCGCCGGGAATTCATCGGCAGGAACGGCAGCCTCGCGAAACCGGCCGCCATGAAGAAAGCCCGACTCTCCGGCCGCGTCGGCGCGGGCCTGGACCCCTGCGGTGCGATGCAGGTCGGCTTCGACCTCGCGGACGGCCAGGAGCGGGAAATCAGCTTCCGCCTGGGGGTCGGCATGAACGTACGGGAGGTCCAGGACCTCATCTATCGGTTCCGCAGGGCGGATTCCCGCCGGGTGGCGCTGGAAGGCGTCTGGGAATACTGGAACCGCACGCTCGGCGCGGTGAACGTGGATACCCCGGATCCTTCGGTGAACATGATGGCCAACGGATGGCTGCTCTATCAAACGCTTGGCTGCCGCGTCTGGGGGCGGACCGGTTTCTATCAATCCGGGGGCGCCTATGGCTTCCGTGACCAGCTCCAGGACGTGATGGCGCTGGTCCATGCCGAGCCCGTGCTCACCCGCAGGCATCTGCTGCTCGCCGCGAGCCGTCAGTTCAAACAGGGAGACGTCCAGCATTGGTGGCATCCACCGGTCGGCCGCGGAGTGCGCACGCATTTCACCGACGACTTCCTGTGGCTGCCGTATGTCACCTGCCGTTATGTCACCAGTCTCGGCGATTCCGGAGTGCTGGACGAGGTCGTGCATTTCCTCGACGCGAGGCCGGTGCGGGCGGACGAAGAGGCCTATTACGACCTGCCGAACCGCTCGGAGGAATCCGCCACACTCTATCAGCACTGTGTCCGTGCCATTGAAAACGGACTTTCCTTCGGAGAACACGGCCTGCCCCTGATGGGCTGCGGGGATTGGAACGACGGCATGAACCGCGTCGGCATGGAAGGACGTGGCGAGAGCGTGTGGCTCGCGTTTTTCCTTTATGAAGTGCTCACCCGCTTCTCCGGAGTGGCACGCGAGCGGGAGGACTTCGTGTTTGCCGACCGCTGCATGGCCGAGGCCCGCCAGCTCCAACAGAACATCGAAAAACACGCGTGGGACGGCAAATGGTACCGCCGCGCCTATTTCGACAACGGCGAGCTGCTAGGGTCACATCTCAACGAGGAATGCCAGATCGATTCACTTCCGCAAAGCTGGTCGGTGATCAGTGGAGCCGGTGAGCCGTCCCGCTCGCAGGAAGCGATGGAATCCGTGAATCGGCGCCTTGTGCGTCGCGAGGAAGGGCTCATCCAGCTGTTTGATCCGCCCTTCGACAAGTCGCCGCTCAATCCCGGATACATCAAGGGCTACATTCCCGGGGTGCGTGAAAACGGCGGCCAATACACCCACGGCGCGATCTGGACGGCGATGGCGTATGCGATGATGGGGGAGGGCGCACGCGCATGGGAACTCTTCGGCCTGCTCAATCCGATCCACCATGGAAGCACTCCGGAGCAGATCGCCACCTACAAGGTCGAACCCTACGTCGTCGCGGCGGATGTCTATGCCGTCGCACCGCACACCGGGCGGGGCGGCTGGACCTGGTACACCGGTTCCGCCGGATGGATGTATCGCTTGCTCGTCGAAACGCTGCTGGGAGTGAATCTGGAGGGCGATCGCCTGCGCCTTGCTCCCGTTCTTCCCGAAAGCTGGCCGTCCTACAAGATCCACTATCGCTACCGCCAGACGGTCTATCACATCACCATCAGCCGGCTCCCGGCGGATGCTGCGGCGGGAAGCCTGCTGGTGGTTGACGGTCAGGAGATGGCGGGGACGAGCATTCCGATGATCGATGACCAGCACGAGCATTTCGCAGAGTTCAGGGTGAGGTGAATTGTTCACGTAGGGTTTCACCCCATGGGAACCGATCTGGATCGGGTTTAGGTTTGCCGGGATGAAAACTTTATTCACTTCGGAAGTCATCTCCAAGGGCGGGCGCTCGGGCACTCTGCAGGCGCCGGACGGCCTGCTGGAAGTCACATTGGGAAATCCGTTGGAGGAAGGGATCGAAACGCGCGGGCCGAATCCCGAAACACTTTTTGCCGGTGCCTATTCCGCTTGTTATCATGGAGCCCTCGTCAACGCGGCTGAAAGGCTGCTGATCCCCATCACCGATTCCATGGTGCGCGCACGGGTCACCCTGATCGAGGAAGACAACGGTGGCTATCGGCTGGAGGTGGAACTCCACGCCCAGCTTCCGGGGGTCGATCCGGAAAAGGTCCGGACGATCATGGAGGAAGCCCACGCGACGTGCCCGTATTCCAAAGCCCTGCGCGGTGACACGGAAGTCACGCTCGTAGCCGACTGAAAACGCAAACTGCTCCTAACGATGAAACCGAAACCAACTGAACCCGAAAAGCAACCCAGCAAGGATTTGGAGACCTTCGAAGAGTTGCCGGAGAAAACCAAGGAACTCCACCGTCTCAGCGAAGAGGCGGAAAAGGAAACGGGCAAAGACCGCGAAGCTCTCGACCGGGCGATCCAGACGAAATCCAAGCGAAACTAGCCCCACCTAGGTCTTTACTGGAAAAGGAATCGTCGGAAAATCGCGACAAACCCGGGGAATGAAAATACTCTGCGGCGTGTCCGCTCCGGGGCGTCTGCCGGGCGGACGACCACTCCCAACATCATGACCCAGGACCCCATTTGTGGAATGACGGTGGACGAGACCACCGCCCTCCGCGCAACCCGCGACGGAACGACCGCCTACTTTTGCAGCGAACACTGTCGGGAAAAATTTCTTTCTCCGACTGCGCCGGCGCTAGCAGGCGGAAGCTGTTGCGGGAGCAAGCCGAAGGCCCCGGCACCACCGACTACCGCTTCGTCATGCTGCGGTGCGAAATCCCACGACCACGACACCGTGACTCCTGCGGCGGACGCCAAATATTTCTGCCCGATGTGCCCCGGCATGGAATCGGATGACCCCGGCGACTGCCCGAAGTGCGGCATGGCACTTGAACGGAACCCCACGTGGAAATCCGCTGCCAAGACCATTTATACCTGCCCCATGCACCCCGAGGTGAGGCAGGACCATCCCGGCGATTGCCCGATCTGCGGCATGGCGCTGGAACCGGCCACGGTCGCCGACGAGGAAGACGACGAGTTGATAGAAATGACCCGTCGCTTGTGGATCTCCGCAGCCCTCGCTCTTCCTGTATTTCTGCTGGCAATGGCCCATTTGATCCCGGGAGTCGGCGCCCAGTCCTGGGTGATGGGAGATGTCTCGCGCTGGATTCAGTTCGCTCTAACCACGCCAGTCGTGCTGTGGGCGGGTTGGCCGTTTTTCCGCCGGGGCTGGCGCTCGCTGCTGACCGGGCACCTGAATATGTTCACGCTCATCGCGATCGGCGTCGGCGCGGCCTATTTGTTCAGCGTCGTCGCGATGGTCGCGCCCGGAATGTTCCCCCATACCATGAGGCACGGCGGGCATGTCGCCATCTACTTCGAAGCCGCTGCGGTCATCATCGTGCTGGTGATCCTCGGGCAGATGTTGGAACTCCGCGCCCGCAGCCGCACGGGAAGTGCCATCAAGGCGCTGCTCAATCTAGCACCACCCACCGCCCGGCAAGTCGTGGAGGGTGGGGACAACGTCATCCCGCTCGACCGGGTAAAAGTCGGCGACCTGCTGCGGGTGGTTCCGGGAGACAAGGTGCCGGTTGACGGTGTGGTGGAGGAAGGTCACTCGAGCGTGGAGGAATCGATGATCACCGGCGAGCCGCTGCCGGTGGAGAAATCGATAGGTGAACCGGTGACCGGCGGCACCGTCAACGGTTCCGGCAGTTTCATCATGCGCGCCGAGCGGGTGGGGGATGATACCCTGCTAGGCCAGATCGTCAGCATGGTGGCGGAGGCCCAGCGCAGCCGCGCGCCGATCCAAGGGCTGGCCGACCGTGTCGCGGGCATCTTCGTGCCCACGGTGTTGGTCGTGTCCGTGCTTACATTCATCCTCTGGATGTGGCTGGGGCCGGATCCAAAACTCGCCTACGCCATCGTCAACGCGGTGGCCGTGCTGATCATCGCCTGCCCGTGTGCGCTCGGCCTGGCAACTCCCATGTCAATCATGGTCGGCATCGGCCGTGGTGCCCAGGAAGGGGTGCTCGTGAAGAACGCCGAATCACTCGAGCGCCTGGAAAAAATCACCACCCTCGTCGTCGACAAGACCGGCACTCTCACGGAAGGCAAGCCCAGGCTCATCGATGTACTGCCGGTGGAGGGAATTGATTCTAACGAGCTGTTGGAGTTCGTCGCTTCATTGGAACAAAACAGCGAGCACCCGCTTGCCGCCGCCATTGTGGGCGGTGCGAGAGATCGGCAGATCCCTCTATCCAGCGTCACCGGCTTCCGCTCGGTCACCGGCGGTGGAGTGCTCGGCAGCATCGGCGGACGAGCCGTGATGATCGGTAAACCGGATTTCCTCAAAAACGAATCCGTCAACGGTTTGGAGTCGCTGCTGGACTCCGCCGTGAACTATCAGGAGGAAGGCAAAACCGCCATGTTCGTCGCGATTGATGGCAAACCCGCTGGCATTCTCACCGTCGCCGACCCTATCAAAACCACCAGCGCACAGGCGATCCGGGAACTCCACGCGCTTGGCATCAAACTCGTCATGCTCACCGGCGACAACCGCCGCACCGCCGCCGCCGTGGCCAGACAACTCGGACTCGACGACGTGCAGGCGGAAATCGAACCGGCCGGAAAAGTCGCCCATATCAAAAAACTCCGCGCGGAAGGAAAACATGTCGCGATGGCGGGCGACGGCATCAACGACGCACCCGCTCTCAGCGAGGCGGAAGTCGGTATCGCCATGGGCACCGGCACGGACGTGGCCAGGGAGAGCGCCGGCATCACGCTGGTGAGAGGCGACCTCCGCGGCATCGCGCAGGCCATCCGCCTGAGTCGCGCGACGATGCGGAACATCCGTCAGAACCTGTTTTTCGCCTTCCTGTACAATGCCCTCGGCATCCCGGTGGCTGCGGGCCTGCTCTATCCGTTTTTTGGCCTCCTGCTCAGCCCCATCCTCGCCGGTGCCGCCATGAGCCTCAGTTCCGTATCCGTCATCAGCAACGCCCTGCGCCTGAGGAAGGTGAAAATCTAATCATTTACTCGTGTCCCGGGTGCGTCTGCCAGCGAACTTTCATGCCCGAAGGCGCTTTGTTGGAATCGGGACCCATCACGAATAGCGCGGTCGCCCAGGACGACGCGCTGGCACAGTCTCCGGCGACGACGGTGACGGATGAAAGTGGCCGGATGACGGGCAGACCGGTCTGGGGGTCGATGATATGGCTTTTGATGCCTTCCGCCGTCTGATGGAACTGGCGGTAGTTGCCGATGGTGGCGATGGCTTGATTCCTCAGCGTGACGGTTTCCGCCATGACCCTGGTGGAGGGATCCGGCCGTTCGATTGAGATTTCCCAATCGCCATCGCCAGCGAGCGCCTCACCGGCGAGGTTGAAAATGAAATCACTCACTCCCATTGCCCGCAGCCGTTCGCCCACGCGGTCGACCGCGAAGCCCTTGCCGATGGATGATAGATCGACGCCCTGCCCCGCTGGTCCGAATCCAGCGGCGTGGACTCTATCCAAAAGATGGTGGTCGAACGCGCCCCCGCTCGCTTTTTTGATTTCATCGGCGAGTGTCAGCACCCGCATGAGATCCGCAGTGGGTGGCTCGCTGCGATTGAAGCGGGAAAGGTCGGACTGCGTGCGCCATTGGCTGAGCACTTGTTCCCAGTGTTCGAGTGTGATTGAAACCTCCCGCTTGAGGTCATGGCCGGTCGCCGCGTCGCCGCGCCAGGCGAGCGTCCACGTGCAACCCATCGCGCTGCCATGCAACTCGCGCGAGGCGGGCGGTGGCAGGGATTTCCGGATCAAGACCGCCAGCAGGCAGGTAAACCCGAGGACGATCAGCGCTCGTTTCATCGGGACATGATAAAGCCTCCTGCCAGGGCCACAAGCACCAGGGCGGCGGTGTCCTTGGTCGTCCAGCGGCCGGGTGAGTGTGTTAGGAATTTCAGCAGGGCGCCTGTCGGGCAACCATAGTGGCAGTATCCCTGCGGCAGGAAGACGGCGGCCAGCAGCCCGATCGAGAAGATGGACGCCGGAAGGACGGCCTGGAAACCGCTGCTCCAGCTTTCGAACGGCTCGGCGTGCGAGAACGGGAAACCGATGGATGAAAACGCGAGCACCCAGATGACCAGCAGGGTGAGCCAAGGCACGCGCCGCATCAGGTGATGAAGCTTCGGAGGAAGGGCGAAACGCCGTTTTACCAACTGTCCGAGCAGGGTCTGCGCCGCTCCATGCGGGCAAATCCGGCTGCAATAGACGTTCTTGCCGGTGTAAGCCGGGATGACCAGCGCCGCAGCGGTTAGTGCGAGCAGCGGCAACATCGTACGGACGTTCATTCCATTCCGGGACCAGCCGATCAACTGGTCCTGGCTGACCATCCAGCCGAGCGTGACCCCGGCGGTGACGGATAGAGCGGCGAATGCCATGCGCACCCGCGGGCGGTTCCCCCATCTTGCCAGCCCGACCACCACGCCCAGCGCGATCCATGACAGCGCGATGGCATGGCTCCATGGGAACCCACGCGTCGCTTCAGCCGTTTGATGGCGGCGCAGCATTTCACCCACACTGGCGACGACGGCTCCGGCGGTGACGCTCGCCCCGCTGACGACCAGGTGCGGGTCGGAATCTGATAGTCCGGCCGTGCTTGTCCCTGCGAAACCGTCGGCATATTTGAGCTCGTCCGCCACGTCGCCGACATACGGCGCGTTGTCGCGGCTGGCTAACAATCCCACGCCGACGATGGTTCCGCCGGTGGAGTCGAGGCAAACGATGACATCCGAAGTTCCATTGAAACCACGGGCGGAGACTCCCATGCGGCTGCTCCGGAGCACCGTTCCGATTTTCCGGTCCTGGTTCCAGGCTTGATAGGTTCCAGCGTCCATGAGTGGTTCGATCCGCGTCGCGTCCGGAAACCAGCGTGTCAGTTGTGAGGGCGAAAGCTCGCCGGGAAACCATTGTTCCATGCCTTCGGCACCGAATCGCGCGGCGATGCCGCGGTTCATGGCTTCGCTCGTCAGGCTGGCACCGGTGACGATTCTGGAGGCTGGAGCCGCGCCGAGGGTGGCCTCGGGTCGGCCGTTCCATTGATCCCAGAAAGCGGGGTCTTGCTGTATCTTCGCGACATGACCGGCGGTGTCCGCGCTTTCCAGTAAACTAACGGACTTCACCCTGCGCTGGGAATCAAAGACCACCAGAAGCTCCGTGGGACCCGCGTAGCCGAGGATTTTTCCCGCCTGCGGAAAGGTGGTTGTGACCCAGCCGACGGTCGCGCCCGCAGCATCCAGTAGGGGAAACATGCCATCGCTCGAATCGCCGAGATTCACGGCGGAAGCCATCACCTTGCGGGATTCCGCCAGCAGGCGGGCAGGGTCCGGTCCCTGCGCCTGATCCGGTAGGGCGTGCAGGCAGGCGAATGCTCCGAACAGGATAGCGAGACGGAAGGTGCCCACCGCGATCCGCTGCCAGCGGCGCCTGGCGTCAGGGCGTGCCGGGAGGTTTTTGGAGGGACTTGCGCAACTCATCGGCGTTTTCAAAGCGGCTCTTGCCGGGCATCTTCCAAAGCAGCTTCGCCGCGTCGAGATGTTTGGTGTAAACCTCGCGCGGAGTGGCATCCTGCGCGACGCAGAGAGCGGCGGCACGGCCGACGGTGACGCCCATCATGCCGATGGTTTTCATCACGCGGATGGTGCCGAGCGCCTTGCGTTCCACGCTGATGTTGCGACCGGCCATGAAGAGGTTCGGCACGTTGCGCGAATAGAAACAGCGGTAGGGAATCGGATAGCCGACCGCACGATCGACACCCTTTCCGTGGACCGCACGGGCGATGAACGGATGCTCGGGCAGCGCGTCGATGTATTCTTCCTGCGGATAGTGCAGGTCGATGCTCCAGGTGGTACGCACCGCGGCGTCGGGAAATTCCTTTTTCGAAATGATGTCGTCGCCGGTGAGGATCACATCACCTAGCAGCTGTTGGGTTTCGCGGGTGCCGCCGACGTAGGCGAGCCAGGAAAGCGCGGCCTTGGCGTGGCCGTCCGGATCGCGCTCGGCGAAAGCCCCGCGGTTTTTGATCGCGTTCCAAGCGCTGAACGATGCCACGAGATTCCAATCGCGCGTGGTTTCCAGATCCTTGATCGGGTGCGCGTCGAAACCACTCTCCCAGAACCACTCGGCATGGTTGCGGCGCGGATAGGGGAAATCCTTGTCATCGAATTCCAACATCCACGGTTGCTGAGGGAAGCTAACCGGCTCATCGCGGTTTTCCCACATCCACATGTTGCTCATGCCCATCCGGCCCTTGTCGGTCATGGTGAGATCAGCGCCGGCCCATTGGCCGATGAAGCCGTGGCCGGTGCAATCCGCGAAGAGGCGGCCGTTGAAGCGTTTGATCCTGCCGGTGTTGGCTTCGAGGGTCTTCGCGGTGGTAATCGAGCCGTCCTTCATTTCCAAGCCATAGACATGGTGGCCGAGGAAAAGGCTGATGTTTTTCTCCGCGCGGACGACTTCCTCCTTCTTGTCATCCACAAATTGCTCCGCCGCTGCGGGCGAGCTTTTCGCCTGGTCCTCGATTTCCCGGATGATTTCATCGAGCGGATATTCATTCGGCGGGTATTCGCCCTTCGCCCAGACCCGGATCTCGGAAGAACCATTGCCGCCGAGCACCTCGCGGTTTTGGATCAGCGCCACCTTGATGCCCATCCGTGCCGCGGAAATGGCGGCTCCGAGACCGCCGTAGCCGCCGCCGATGACGACCAGATCGAAATCGCCGGCCTGCTCGACCTGGTTGGGCGCACCGGGGATTTTCCAAGCGGTCCGCTCCTCGAGGGTGCCGACGACCGGAGGCGTGAATGAGGCGTCGCTGCTGAAAAGCACCGCATCGACCCGGCCGTCGAAACCGGTCAGGTCGTGGAGGGCGAGAGTCGCCTTGCCGGCCTTGAGTTCTGTCTCACCGGCGGGTTGCCAGATCCATTCCTTGTCATTCCTGCCGAGCTCGGTGCCGGTTTTCTTGCCATTCACGGAAATGGCGAAGACACCCGCGCTGTCCGGGCGGCCGAGGCGCTTCGTCCAGTCGACGGTGCGGGCCCAGATGCGGTAGGTCCCGTCCGCAGGCACGGAGATTTCGGTTTTCGCGTCGGCGACGGGTGTTCCCAAACCGTGGGCGATCAGATAGGGCGAGCCCATGGACTCGATGAACTGCGTGTCCACGCCCCAGCCGCCCCTGTCGGAAAATTGCTCGGCTTCCACGAGAAAACTTGCGGCATGGATCGGCAGCGTGGCGGTAAATAGCAATGGAATCAGGTTTTTCATGGCGGAAACAGTAGAGCGAATACTTCAAGCCATAGCGGGACCTTTCAGGTGGCGGGACGGCGGGCTGGCGATGATGACGCCGGGATCGCGCAGGATCCTTATGACTCAGGGCCGCCTTTAAGGATGAAATCACGGCCTTCCGCCGCGCACCAGAGGCGGTAGATGTTCACAACATTCGGGCGGATCCCGGTGACCGGGATTTTGAGAAACCCTTGCCGCCGGGCTGCTTCAAAGAGCTGCCTTTCCTTCTGCGTGAGACGGTGTCCGATCCGGCGGCTGCCAATCTTCGCGCGGGTGGGCTGACCACGACTCAGCCGTTCCACGTCGTCTTTGTCCGGCTTGGGCATGATCTGTTTGGACCTCACTTGGCAGAATTCGCCCAGCTCTGCTCCGGGGCAAGGTGGAAAAAGTGACGCCTGATCGAATCGGGCGGGTTCCGGAATTCAGGCAGATGGCAGCGGGAGCGGGGGGGCGGTTCTCAGGACCTCACTTCGATCAGCGGCGGCTCTTCGGAAACGAGGTCGGCCAGCAGGGCGGCGATATCGCGGTCGTGCCCAGGAAGGACCAGGTCGGGGCGGATTCCGGCTAACGGTTGGAGAACGAAACGCCGTTCCCCGATGCGCGGATGGGGTAGGACGAGGTTTTCCGTGTCGAGGATGCGGTCGCCAAAGTAGAGCAGATCCACGTCGATGATGCGGGGGGCGTTGCGTTCCGGCGTGCCGGTGCGGCCGAGCTTCCGCTCGATGGCCTGGGTGATTTCCAGCAGCTCGAAAGGATCCCCCTCGAAGGCGATTTCCACCACGGTGTTGTGGAAAAACGGCGATCCGGGCGGGCACCACAGCGGTTCTGTCCGATAGTTCGCGGCCTGAAGGAACGGCTCGCCGGGCGTGGCGATTTCCCGCAGGGCTTCGCGGGCGGCGTGGAGGTTGGCGGAACGGTCACCGAGATTCGAACCGAGGGCGATGCCGACGCGGGGCATGGCTCAGTCCAGAAGGTTTTCGAGGCTGTCGATGCCGTTCGCCTGCATGCGCTTGTTCGCATCGGCGACCATGGCGGAGGGAATCACGATGGGGCGGGGTGCGCCGAAGAGTTCGATGACGAAATATTCGGGAGATTCCTTCGGATAGAGAAGTTCGTGGGCGTGGTTGAGATCGCGGACTTCGACGCCGTTGATCTTGTCGAGGGCGAAGCCGGTGAAGTCGCCGAGCTGGCTGGTGACCGGATCGCTTTCCACGCGGGTGAGCACGACGATGTCCTTGTGTTTTTCAAACAGTCCCTTGGGCACGTAGTCGGTGTAGAGGCGGCGGAGGGTGACGTTTTCGAATTTGGAGGTGGCGAAGAGATTGGTGTCGAGCGGCTGGAAGACGAGTCCGGCGAAGACCAGGTAGCGGGGCTTTTTCTCATACTCCACGGCATACATGCGGGACCAGTGGAGCGGCTTGAGGACGATGTCCACGTCATTGATGGCCCCCTCGCGGATGAAGCGCACGGCCACCTTGTCGCCGGCGAACTTCCGCTCGACGATCTCGTTGAGGTTCACGTTTTCGCCGTCGATGTTGATCATGCCGGCGCTGTCGACGGTCTTGCCGTCAAGGGAGAGCAGGATATCGCCGGGCTTGAGAAAGCCGTCGCTGGAGCTGGTAGGGATGACGTTGTTGATGAGCACGCCCTTGCCGTCGTTCGGCAGGCCGAGCGCCTTGCGCATCGCGGGATTGTGCAGGGGGAACTCGCTGACGCCGAGGTCTGCGTAGAGATCGTATTTTCCGTCCTCGATGTCTTTGAGAAAGCGGCGGACGACGGGGGTGGGGATGATGTAGCCGGTGTTGTCCGCCTGGCGCAGGCCCTGGAAGGCGACGCCGACGACCTTGCCGTCCTGCACGACCGGACCGCCGGAGTTGCCGGGGTTGATGGCGGCGTCGATCTGAACGACGAGGTGTGAATCGGCGCGGGAGTGCGAGTAGGGCTGGAAATCGATCCGCGAAACCACGCCACGGGTCACGGAGAGACGATCCCCGCCGACCGGGTAGCCGATGACGCGGACCTGGGACTCGAGCACCGGAACGTCGCCGAACTCGAAGACGGGGAAGGACTCGAAGTCGCTGAAATCCTCGACCGAAAGAATCGCGAGATCGCTGTCATGGGCGATGAACTCGACCTTGGCAGGGTATTTTTTCGGGCTGCCATAGACGGTGACGAGCACGCGGCGGCCGTTGGAAACGACGTGGGCATTGGTGAGGATCTTGTTTTTCCCGATGAGGAATCCGGTGCCGATGCCGCCGCTGAACCGGCCGGAATTCCACGGCGTCTGATAGTCCGGGACCTGCGTGGCGACCTCGATGCGCACCACGGATTTGTAGACATCCGATGGCAGGGACGGGGTTTGCGCAACGAGCACGGGGGCCAGCAACAGGAGGAAAATGGAGGAAAGTAAGTGGATCATGGACTTGCGGTGGATCTTACGGGTGACGGCGTGGGCCGCAAATGAAATCTGGCGCGGCGTTTCAGGATGGCCCGGGCGGGGAAATCGAGGCGGTTTCACGTCCTTAAACCGAGGTGGAGCCGCCCCCGGAATTTCTAACGCGGATTCTCTTGCCATGCCGACAGGTGAAATCCCATTGTCCCAATTGTGAAGGAACTCTGGGAGCAGGCGATCCTGCCTTGTAACTTGCCGATCACCATCCTGCTGGGGTTGGTGGTCTTATTCTGGATTTTCCAACTTGCGACCGGCCCCGACCTGGACTCCGCCGACGCGGGCTCCGGAGTAGGCGATTCTTCGGCGGACGCGGTGGATATGTCCACCTCCATTCTGCGGGTCGTCAATGCAGGTGCCGTTCCCCTGACCATCGTGCTAAGTGTGCTGGTCCTCACGTTGTGGATGGCCTCGGTTCTCCTGAATTTTTATTTCAATCCCGAACAAAGCCGCCTGAAGAGCTTGGCGTTCTTCTTTGCCGCGTTCGGACTCGCCGTGGTTGCCACCAGGATCATCACGCTGCCGCTGGTTCCCCTGATGCGTCGCCTCAAGGCTTCGGAAGACACAGCGCCGGTTCTCGGGGAGACCGGAATCGTCCGCTCCATCGAACTCGACTCGCGCTACGGGCAGGTCGAAGTGCAGCGCGCGGATGGCGCACCCGCGATCTTGAATTCGCGCCTTGCGCCTGATGCCAGTCCCGTCCCACGCGGGACACCTGTCGTCGTGGTCTCGATGGACGAGGCCTCGGGCGTCTATCTCGTCCGCGCATTGACTCCTTTACCGTCTGTTGATTGAAACCAGTAACCGAAAAATGCAATGATCCCGCACCTGTTCGCCTCCATCCCGCCCCTCCCGGGGATTCACCCTCCGCTTGCCCAAATTCTAACCGGAATCGGCGTCGTCGGCGCCGCTGTCCTGGGCCTCATCGGGCTGGGGTTCATCTATCTGCTGCTGACCTGCTATAAAAAGGTCGAGAAAGGCCGCGCGCTCGTGCGGACCGGCGGCAACCGGGCAAAGGTCATCCTCAACGGCGGCTTCGTCGTGCCGATCATTCACCGCGTCGATCACATCGACATCTCGGTGAAACGCATCGAAATCGACCGGACCGGCAAGAACGGCCTGATCTGTCAGGACAACATGCGGGCTGATATCAAAGTGGTGTTTTTCGTCCGCATCAACAACGTCGAGGCGGACATTCTCAAAGTCGCCGATTCCATCGGCTGCGTGCGTGCGTCCAGCGAACCGGAAATCCGCAACCTGTTTGACGCGAAATTCTCCGAAGCCCTGAAGACCGTCGGCAAGCGATTCATGTTCACCCAGCTGTATGAAGAGCGTGACAAATTCCGCGAGGCGATTCTCAAGGTCATCGGCACCGACCTCAACGGCTACGTACTCGAAGACGCCGCCATCGACTACCTCGAGCAGACGCCGATCGAGATGCTCGATCCCGACAACATCCTCGACGCGGAAGGCATCAAGAAAATCACCCAGCTCACCGCGGAGCAGGCCAAGCTCTCCAACAAGATCCAGCGCGACAAGGAGAAGATCATCAAGCAACAGGACGTCGAAGCCCGCGAGGCGATTCTTGAGTTGGAGCGCCAGCTCAAGGAAACCGAGGCCCGCCAGCAGCGCGAGGTCGAGACCGTGCGTTCCCGCGAGGAGGCGGAGACCGCCAAGGTGGGCGAAGAGGAGCGCCGCAAATCGGAGATCGCCCGCATCGCCGCCGACGAGGAAATCGCCATTGCCGACGAGAACAAACAGCGCCAGGTGCTCGTCGCCCTGCGCAACAAGGAGCGCACCGACGGTGTGGAGTTGGAGCGCGTCGAGCGCGAACGGATGATCGAGCAGATCGAGCGCGAGCGCGTCACCCAGCTCAAACAGATCGAGGCGGAAAAAGCCATCGAAGTGCAGCGCAAGGAGATCCAGGAAGTCATCCGCGAGCGGGTGATGGTGGAGAACCTCGTGGTCGAGGAGCAGCAGCGGATGAAGGACACCGAGGCATTCGCCACCGCCGAGCGGGAGAAAAAAGTCACCGTCACCCAGGCCGAGGCTGCGGCCCAGGAGAACCTGATCCAACAGATCAAGGAGGCCGAGGCGCACAAGCAGGCTGCCCAGTTCAAAGCGGACGAAGAGGCCTACGCCGTCACCACCCATGCGGAGGCCTCACGTCAGGCGGCCAAGCTCGGAGCCGAGGAAAAGCTGATCACGGCAGAGGCCTATCAGGCAGCATCCGAGAAGGAAGCGGCCGGCAAGAAACTGCTCGCCGAAGCGATCACCAAGGACTCCGCCGCCATCGGCATGGGCGAGGCCGAGGTCATCCGCGCCAAGGGATCCGCCGATGCCGAAGCCATCCGCGAGAAGGCGGATGCGATGAAACTGTTCGAAGAGGCCGGTCAGGATCACGAGGAGTTCAAACTCGAACTCGAAAAGGACAAGACCATCGAGCTCGCCCAAATCGACGTCCAGCGCCAGATCGCCGAGCAGCAGGCCATCGTCATCGGCGAGGCGCTCAAGCACTCGAAGATCGACATCGTCGGCGGCGAAACCGAGTTCTTCGACCGCATTACCCGCGCCATCACTACCGGCA
This sequence comes from Akkermansiaceae bacterium, assembly GCA_041736495.1. Lineage (GTDB taxonomy): Bacteria > Verrucomicrobiota > Verrucomicrobiia > Verrucomicrobiales > Akkermansiaceae > Luteolibacter. Next base: position 19,891 of record JBGSTM010000324.1, on the reverse strand, counting down.
AGGTGGTGGACCGCACCATCGGCAACAGCCAGGTGCTCGGCGACGTCAAGGACACCTTCTTCAACGGCGATCCGGAGTACTTCAAGGCGCAGGTCGGCACCTGGATCGAGGACTTCGGAATCGGCACCGAAGATCTCAAGAACCTGAGTGTCTCGGCTCTGCTAGGAAAGCTCGTCGGTTCGGCGGACGGCGAAAAACGCCAGCGCCTCATCGGCATGCTGGGAGCGGCGGAAAGGTTCGGGATGGCGGACGTGAAAGCGGCCTCGTTGTTGAAATAATTGGGTGAACCACGAATCCCACGAATCTTACGAATCTTTAAGAAATTGAAGCGGTGGACCTGATTTATCGAGAGGAAGTTTATGGGCTGATTGGAGCCTGTTTCGAGGTTTTCAATGAACTTGGGTCGGGATTTTTGGAGGATCCCTATCAAGAGGCGTTGCAGTTGGAGTTGGGATACCGGGGAATTCCATACGCCGCAAAACCGAAACTCCCGATTTACTACAAGGGAGTGTTGTTGACCAAAAAATATGAACCCGATTTCGTTCCATATGAAAAGATCATCATGGAAATTAAGGCTGTCAGCGCGTTGACGGATGAACATCGCGCGCAAGTTCACAATTACCTCAAAGCCTCATCATTCAAAGTGGGCCTTCTCGTGAATTTCGGGAAAGCCAAAGACCTTGAATACGAACGCATCGTCCGATGAATCTCTCTTCGATTCGTTCGATTCGTAAGATTCGTGGTGCCTTCCCTCTTCTCTTTCAATGAGCGACTCACCCCAACAACTTGAAGGCGGCGCCTATGAGGTCATCCGTGCCCGGCTCGACCAGCACGCCGCCTTGCTGCGCGAGCGGATCGAGGCGCTCAACGCCGCCCGGCATGAGGTGTTCGGCGCGATTTCCACCGAGCTGTTGTCGACCGGTCACGTCGCCACCGCGCACAACTGCGTCCCGCGCGATCTGGTTGGCCTGGGCGGCGGACTCTATCTGCTCGGCTATAACATCCAGTTCGGGCTCAAACAGACGACCGAACTCGCCGACGTGTTCGCGGTCTGCCGCCTCGACGAACAACGGGTTTTCCATCCCGTTCCGCTGGAGGAAGTTCTGGGAGATTCCGCGTTCAACGAGGATTTCCTGACGCTTTTCCGTTACTACCGGGACACGGTTTTCGTCAAGTTCATGGTGCTCGGTCCGCACGTCCACATGAAGATGCGGATCGGGAAATCGGAAGACGATTTCAAGACGCTCAAATGGCGGATGGTGGGCGACGGCACGCTCGAATATCTCGGCAACCGCTCGGATCACGAGTGCCGCTATCCGGAGCCGGTCGAGTTCCAATGGAAGCGCGCCCACCGCGACATGCACCGGGCGGGAGACCACCCGCACATTTCCATCGAGGACCGCGTGTTTGTGGAAACCGTCGGCGGCGACCTCACCATCAAGGTGGAGGACAACACCGCAAGCGGGCAGGGAATCTTCTCGGAAGCCGTGGACGACGCGGACCAAACACTCGACGACGCCGAGATCCTTTATGCCATCCTTGGGCCGCTGATCGTCCTGCGGATTTTACCGTACCGCGAGAGCCTGCACCGGCATCTCGTTTTTAACGAAAAGACCCGCGAGGTGCACCGGTTGGACGGCATCGGCCAGTCATGCGTGCTGCTGCCCGAGGACCAGGGGATTCTTTTCGCCAACGGCTATCTGTTGGCCACGGGCGAGGTGAAAACCTACGAGACCGGCCGCACGGGACTGCGCTTCGAGCGGCGGATCATGGCTGGAAACGGCGAGGATACCCTGTTCGTTTTCTATCAAAGGTCGTCCGGGCACTACGTTCTTTTCTCCTACAACGTCATCGCGCAGACGGTGGATACACCGGTGGTTTGCAACGGTTTCGCGCTGGATGCCGATGGGCGCATGGTGTTGTTCCAGGCTCCGGAGCAACCGCAGAAACACCATGCGCTGCAAGTCTGGCGCACGCCCTATGTCACGGACAGCGCGACATCCGTGCCGGTGGAGAAGCGCGATTCACTGCTGTTCAAAATCGGCAATTCCACCCTGGTCCGCGGCATGGCGGAGGCCCGTGAAATCCTGATCCTGCTAGGAAAGGGCGACACCTATGCGGACGTCTATCTGGAACTCGTGCGCCGCAGCCGCGAGGTGCTCGACGGGTATTTCTGGCTCAAGGAAAAGGAAGCGCAGCAGCTGGCCGAGCCGCTGGAATCCATCCACGCCGCGGCGAATGCGGCCATCGACGAGTTCGACAAGGTCGTCCGGCTGCGCCAGGCCACCGCCGCGCGGAGCGACGAGGTGCGTGCGGCGACCGAGAATCTTCTCACGGCCATCCGTGGCAAGCCGCCGGAAGATATCCGGGGCTTCGTCCACCATCTCGCCGAGCTGCGTCTGCGGCGTGGCGAAATCATCGGCCTGCGGGAGCTGCGGTATGCGGACAATGCGCTCATCGATGATCTCGACAAGCGCGCCGCCGAAGCCGCCGACGGGGTTTCCACCCGCACCGTCGATTTCCTGCTGCGCGATGAGGCGCTCGAACCCTATCGCGCGGCCATCGAGACCCAGCGCGCGACACTTCCTAACATTCTCAAGGCCGCCGATGCGGATGTCACCGCGAAAGGTCTCGACGAGGCGGGCGGCGAACTCGAGCTGCTCATCGACATCGTCGGAAACCTTCGCATCGACGATGCCACGCGGACCACCGCGATCATTGAAAACATCTCCGCGATCTACGCCACGCTTAACGGCATCCGCGCGGAGCTGAAATCCAAACGCCGCGAACTCGCCCGCGTCGAGGGAGTCGCCCAGTTCGGCGCGCAGATGAAATTGCTAGGCCAGTCGGTCGTCAATTTCCTCGATCTCTGCGACAGCCCGGACAAGTGCGCCGAATACCTGACCAAGGTGATGGTGCAGGTTGAGGAACTCGAAGGCCGCTTCGCCGAGTTCGACGAATACCTCGAAGAACTCGCCAAAAAGAGAGAGGAGATTTACGAAGCTTTTGAAGGCCGCAAGCAGGCGCTCATCGAACAGCGGAACCGCCGCGCCGGGAATCTTCTCAAGTCCGCCGAGCGAATCCTAACCGGCTTGAAAAGCCGTGCAGCCTCGCTGGAAGACATCAATGCGATCAACGGTTATTTTGCCGGAGACCTGATGGTTTCCAAGCTCCGTGATATCGTTACGGAACTCCGCGAGATCGGTGACAGCGTCAAGGCGGACGACTTGCAGACCCGGCTTCGATCGCTGCAGGACGACGCCGCCCGGCAACTGAAGGACCGTAAGGAACTCTTTTCCGACGGGGGGAACACCCTCAAGTTCGGGCGGCATCGATTCTCGGTCAACACGCAGGACCTGGAGCTTTCGATCGTCGCCCACGAAGGGACGATGTGTTTCCATCTATCAGGAACCGCATTTTTCGAGCCGATCGAGGATGAGGAATTTCTCGCCACGCGGGCGGTTTGGGAGCAGGAGGTGATCAGTGAAAACACCCGAGTCTATCGGGCTGAGTGGCTTGCCTGGAAGATGCTGGAGCAAGGCGTGGAAGGGGAGCCGACCTTGGAGACGGTGCACGCGTTCATGGCTCCTCGTTATTCGGAAGGCTACACCAAGGGCGTGCACGACGAGGACGCGCTGCGCATTCTCACGACAATTCTTCCGGTCCACCGCTCGCTCGGGCTGCTGCGCCACGGGCCGCGGGTGCGCGCGCTGGCCATCCTGTTCTGGGAGATCCACCGGCTTTCCGAAGCGGGAAAACAACTGGAACCGCTCATCACCGCGCATGGTGCGATGCGCCGCGCATTCGGCGCACCTGACACAATCGCGCACCCGCTGCGCACATCGCTCGAGCAGGCCTTGCTGGAATTCATCCATCGCTCGCAGACCGCTGCTTTGCTGGTTTCCATCGGGGACTCGGATCCCGGGGGAATGGCCGCCGAGGCTGCGACCTATCTGTTCGAGCAGCTCGCGTCCGGTTCGCCGGTGCCGGTCTCTGCCGAGGCGGCGGCGGGCACTGCGGGATTCAAGCTCGCGGTAAGTTCCGGCAGCTTTGGCTCCGAGTTCGGCCGGTCCATCGACTCTCTGGCAGAAGATCCCGAACGACGCTTCCTCGTCCTCATCGATTGGATGGACGGGCATCACCGATCCGCCGGTACCACGGAAGAAAACGCCAACCTGACTCCGGCGCTTGCCTGGGTCGCCGAGTCCGCCGCCCATGCCTTGCGCGGCGGCGTCGAGCAGCGCGGCGTGATAGAAACACCATCCACCATCCGCGTGGAAGGTCTGCGGGGGCATCATCCGGTCGTGGCGGACGGCGGCATTTACGAAACCGACTATCATGCGTTCCGCGAGCGGCTCACGCGCTTCGCTGACCGCGAGGTGCCGGCGTTCGAAGCCTGCGCTCGGCTCAAGCAGCGCTTGGTCGAAGTCCGCCGGGAGCAAATCCGCCTGGATGAGTTCAAGCCGAAGGTGATGAGCTCCTTCGTCCGGAACCGCCTGATCAACGATGTCTATCTGTCGATCATCGGCGAGAATCTCGCGAAGCAGATCGGGACAGCGGGGACCGACACCCGCACCGACCGCTCCGGGCTGCTGCTGCTCGTTTCGCCACCCGGTTATGGAAAAACCACGATCATGGAATACGTGGCTAACCGGCTGGGACTGACCTTCATGAAGATCAACGGTCCCGCGCTCGGCCATGCCGTGGTCTCGCTCGATCCGTCTGAAGCGCCCAATCTATCCGCCCGTGAGGAGGTGGACAAACTCAACCTCGCGCTGGAAATGGGCGACAACGTCATGATCTACGTGGACGACATCCAGCACACGAATCCGGAGTTCCTCCAGCGCTTCATCAGTCTTTGCGACGCCCAGCGGAAGATGGAAGGCATCTGGCGCGGCAAGGCGCGGACCTATGATTTGCGCGGGAAAAAAGTCGCCGTCGTGATGGCCGGAAATCCCTACACCGAGGGCGGGACGAAATTCAAGATCCCGGACATGTTAGCCAACCGCGCCGACACCTACAACCTTGGCGACATCCTCGGTGGCCACATCGACGCGTTCAAGGCGAGCTACATCGAGAACTGCCTGACCGCCAATCCGATCCTCGCTCGGCTCGCGAGCCGCCACCAGGAAGACGTGTATGCCGTGATGCGGGTGGCGGAAACCGGCAGTCACGAGGGGGTCGATTTCAAAGGCAACCACTCGCCCGCGGAGATCGAGGAAATGGTCGCCGTCACGCGGCATTTGTTCGAGGTGCGTGACACCATCCTGCGGGTGAACCAGGAATACATCCGCAGCGCCGCGCAGGAGGACGCCTATCGCACGGAGCCCGCGTTCCGGCTTCAGGGGTCGTACCGCAACATGGCGCGCATCGCCGCCAAGGTGTTGCCGCTGATGACGAAGGAGGAAGTCCGGGCGTTGATTCTGGATCACTATCAGAACGAGTCGCAGACGCTGACGCAAGGGACCGAGGCGAATCTGCTGAAATTCAAGGAATTCGAAGGCATCGCCAGCGAGAAGGAAAAAGCACGCTGGGCGGACATCAAGAAGGAGTTCATGAAACGGCGGCTGCTAGGTGGTGCAGGCGAGGAGGATCCGGTCGGCCGGGTGGTCGCGCAGTTGTCAGGATTCCAGGACGGGTTGGATGCCATCAAGGCGATCATCGCGGAAACCGGCCGGGAGCACGCGAAGCCGCAGACCCTATCTGAAACGACGGTGGCTCATCTGCGCGAGATCATCCAGGGTCTCCGTGCGGTGCCGGTGGAAGTGGACATCAAGGTCGTGCCGGTGCAGGAATCCAGTGGTCCGATCAAGCGGCTCCAGCACATGAACCGCAGCGAGGATCCGCCGCTGGAGTTCAAGCCGGAGGTGCGGCAGGGCGATGGGGACGCCGGAGCTCGGTGATGAGTGGCAGGATGTTCCGATCCCCCGCAATCAATAGTTCACCATGACAAATGGATTGAGGCAGAATCATGAACAGCAAAATCATTGGATTCGGAGGAAATTGACCCTCGCGATTGTCCAAGAGAGTTCAAAACGAGCGGATGATCCTGCTAACGGCGTCGGCAGCGCGGTTGGTCGGATAGTCTTCGGCGAGCGGGAGGTGGATGAATCCGGCGCGGCAGGAGAGGGAGTGGAGTTCGAGGTATTCGAGGGCGACGTAGAGCACCTGGTTGCAGAGGTAGCGGCCAGGGTTGTTGGAGAGGATGACTTCGTGGTCGTTTGCGCTGAGGAGCTTGTTGATTTGTTTGAGCGGCAGGGTCGAGCGGCGGATGGGAGGCGCGTCGTGGCGGATCGGGCGGGTGGCCGGCTGGCGGCCGGAAATGTCGGGGATGCGGAAGTCCAGCTCGTTGAAGGCGGTGGTTTCGAGCCGGATGGTTTTGCTGCCCGCCGCCTCGCCCAGCAGGATGAGGATCTCCGGGCGGACGAGCCGCAGCGCCTGGCGGAGGCGCGCCGGTGCGATCACGGAGTCCACCGGCAGGAGGCGGGTGCGGATTTCGGGCATTTCCGCTTTTAACTCGTTCAGCACGAGCGATGAGGCGTTTTCGGAGCGACCGTCGAAGGGACCGAAAGCGGTAACAAGGATGCTCATGGCGAAAGTTTTGGCGCGGGGTTTGCTCAAGGAGAGGTTGAATGTATTCTCGCCGGGTTGTCAGCCTGCCTGTAAAAAATGTCCAGTTCCACTCCAGAAACCGTCTGTCCATTTTGCGGAAATCCGAATCGTTGCGGAGTCGCCGCGATGGAGGGCTGTTGGTGCGGCAAAATGGAAATTCCGATGGAGTTGATCGAGATGCTTCCCGAGCCGAGGACCACCTGCATTTGCGTCGAGTGCGTCTATTCGTTCCAACGGAATCCCCAGGAGTTCATCCGGGTCAATCGAACAGGCCGCTTCTGAGCAGCGGGCGATTGTTTTCCGGGTCCCAATAGCCGAATCCCGCTTTCCATTCCCACCACGTCCAAGGGATTCCGCGGGCTTCGGCTAGGGATCTGACATCCCTGGCATATCGAGTTCTGCTTGCTAGGTCGGCGACGTCGTAACTGCCAAACTCGCCGAGGTGCACCGGCCTGCCGAAGTGGCCGGACCAGTCGCGGGCGAGGTCAAGGAGTCCCCGGACGGTCTTGGGTGAGCAGGGATTAGATTCCGTGGGCAGTTTGTTGTAGCCTTCGACGAAGCTGTGGAGGCCGGAGTTTTCCTTGAGGGCATCCGGAACGACGAACGGGGACTGCGGAGGCCCGGGATAGATCAGTCCCCGGAGTTGCTTGAGCTGGACCCAGCCGGCTGCCTGATGGGTGAAATAGAAGGGCTCGTAGCAATGGACGGTGACGATGATCCGGTCATCTCCATCGGGCAGACGGAGTTTGTCGAGTTCGCGGACATCGCCCCAATTTCCCGGGCTCACGAGGATGATGCGTTGCGGGTCGATTTTACGGATGGCGGCGATGGTTTCCGCGTGGATCGGGTTGACGACCTCGGTGGTGAGGGCGTCGCGCGGTTCATTGAGCAGTTCGAGAAACAGCTCGGGCGGCCACGATTTGAAATGGCGGGCGATGACTTCCCACGAGGCGACGAAGCGCGTTTTGTTAGCATCCGGATTGTCGGTCAGGTCGTGGAAATGATGCCAGTCCAGCAGGACGTGCATCTTCTTTTCAAGTGCCCGGTGAAGAACCGGCTCAAGGTCTGCGAGCAGCGCGGGGTCGATTTCGAGGCCGTTGGCACCTTGTTTCAGGTGGAAGTGCCAGGCGACGGGTACGCGAATGTGGTCGAAGCCCTCCGCGGCGATGCGGTCGATGTCCTCGGTATGATAGCGGATGCCCCACGAGTAGGGTGGCGGAGCTTCCCAACAGTTTCCGAGATTCATGCCGCGCTTGATTTTCGAAAGGGCGCGGTGGGCGGGTGTGTCCTGGGGGAGGCGCTTCGGCGGAGTGAAACCGGGAAGCGTGGCGGCCTTGGCGTGGAGCTTGAGGGTGACTTTCCGCCCGGCGGTGAGTGTCAGTGTCTGGGCGAGCGGTCGGCTCTGGCAGGACGCTGCTAGAAATTTCCCCTGAAGAGCCTCTGCACCGGCGAGTGGCCACGAGGTCGCGGGCAAAGCGTTGCCATAGACGGTCTTCCAAGCAGCCGGCTGTCCATCGGACTGGGACTCGAAGCCGCCGTTTTCAAGTTGGGTTCCTTCGGCGGTGATTCCGTCCCAGAGGACTTCCATGCGGAACGGGGTGCCGGGCTTGTCCTCCTTCCAAGGGCCAGTTAGTGATAGGACGATGAGGCCGTCACTGTCCGGAGTGAAACTGAGGGTGAGCGCGCTCCAGTCCCACCAGCGGACGGGGAAAATGACGTCGATGTGGCGTTCTCGGACGGCGGGATCCTTTTCCCAAGGTGCCGGTGTGGCGGATCCGGATGAAACCCGGATGTCTCTCAAGGGCGGCTGTCCGGCGGGCACTTGCAGCCACAGCCTGGCTTGAGTTGTCTGACGGGCGGTTTCCTCGCCGCACAGGGTGCCGCCGAGGAGGGACAGGAGGAAAAGCGTGCGGATCATGAGGTGGTTTTCCGCCGGATATGGGCTTGCGGCGATGACCGGCGGGCTTTATGCCACTACGGCATGGAGCATCATGTTTATTTCTGGCTGAAGGAAGAATATCAAAACGACGTGGACCGCGCGATCTTCGAGCAGGGTCTGGCGGCATTGTTCGACATCAAGCTGGTGGCCGGTGGCCGCTGGGCGCTGCCTGCGAAGGTGATGATCCGCCCGGTGATCGATCAGTCATGGGATTACGCGCTGACGATGCAGTTTAGAAACATCGAGGACCACGACGCCTATCAGGTAGATCCCGACCACAACGTCTTCATCAACACCTTCAAGGATTGGTGGGCGAAAGTTCAGGTAAGAGATCTGGCGTGAGAGCGACCAGGGAGAATTCCCTAAGCGTGGATTTCAGTTCCTCTGGCCAGTCGAGTGCGTCGAGGGTCTCGGGATTTTCCCAAGCAGGATCGATCGCGAGAAGTTCGTCGAAATAGATGGAAGACTCCTCGATGGAACCTGCCAGGGATGCTGCGATACACAGCAGTGCGGTGGCGTTTTCGAGCTTTTCCGAGGGGAATCCGATGCGTCGGCCGGCGAGCAGGAATTTGTAGGCGCGCTCGGAGTTCCCGGTGAGCAGCGCAACCCAACCGGCGCGGAGCGCGAAATTCGCATCCTGCGGGAAGCGGCGGAGACCGGTGTTGAGGATTTCGACGGCTTGATTTGAATCCGCGTTTTCAAATGAAGTGTAAGCGGCCTCGGCGTAGTCGCCGGGCAAGTGGGTATCCACCGGATGCTCGGTGATCAGCTCGACCCAGAGATCGCGCGCGTTTTGGAAATCGCCGAGCGCGGTGAGGGCAAGCGCTTCAGTGCGCAAACAGGGGGCAGCCGGAGCGCCGAGATTGCGGGCGAGGCTGGCAAATTTGGCCGTCGTTTCCAGCTCCTCCTGATTGGCAGAAAGGGCGAGAGCGGCGTCCATGCAGGCGAGGGCGAAACGAGGTTTGCCCACGGCGGAGATGGTTGCTGGATTCGAGAGACGGTCTGCGACGGCTTTGCGCTGCTCGGGGGTTGAATTCTTGGGAATGCGAATCGCCGCCAGTTCGTCGCGGACACATTGGCTGAGGTCGTCGAGCGCTTGGGTGAAATCCGCCTGCTCCCAGCCGTCCCAATCCTCGCGAAGGCGGATTTCCCACAAATCCGGGAAAACTTCGGGCCACGGCGATAGCGCGTCCGCCTTCCTTCCTTGTAGCCAGGCGATGCGGGAGCGCGAAATCTGGCGGAGAAGCGGTGGCAAATCGACGGCTTGGGAAAGGCAGGCGTCGATCCACTCGGGATGCTCGGATTTCAAGGCGAGCGCGAGCGCGGTGGCCATTGCGGGGCCTTTGCCACCCGCCGCTTGGATGACGGCCGTGACTGCTGCGGAATCGCCGGACTGGAAGGCGTCCGTCACCAGCATGAGCCCGGGCGCGGATTTGTCGAACGGTGCGGCGTTCGAGAGTCGCTGAGTGAGTGGCAACAGTCCTTCTGACGAGGCTTCGCGATTCGGCGTGATTTGGAAATTCTGAATTACGCCGGAGAAATCCAAGTGGGGGAAAATCGACAGAATCGCGTCGAAATCGCAGTCCTTGAACGCCTTGACGCGGTCCTCCGCACTGACCACCGGGAAATCCCGCTCCGTTTCATCGTAGCGCCGACCAGCCAAGGCGGTGGCCAGGTTTTCCAGGGCCCGCATCGAAGATTGGTTGAACGGTTGCGCTTCACGTGCGGTGGGAGCTTCCTCCGGCACCGGCAACATCCGGTGAACGGTCACCAAACCATTTTCCTCGCCGATGAACACCCGGTCTTTCGCAAAAGCCAGCGCCGTCACCGGGGAGGCTGTCTGCATCGGGGCGTGAGGGTTGGTGAGGATTTTCAGCGAATGACCCTCGATTTCAAATGGCAGCTGCTTGGGATCCTTCATCAGTCCGGTCCACATGTTCGGATGGCGGCTCCATGGAAAACGCAGCGCCAGCGCGTCGGTCTCCAGCGACTGGTCCTCGTCCTCGCCGTAGGAAATGATCGACTGGTTCGGCGATTGGTGCGGCCCCAGATCCTGGAGCGTGAGGATCGAGTTTCCATTCGCAGCGAACTGGGCCTGCAGCAACTTCACCGGTTCCTCCATCGGGATCACGCTGACCGGCTGAACCGGCGAAACCGGGATTTCCAACAGACTTCCATCCGCCGTCAGCACGCGCAGTTGTTTGCGATCGACAAATGCCGCCAGCGGGGTCGGCGCGCTCGCAGATGCCGGCTCGGTGGTTCGGATGATTTCGCCCGTCGAGCTGTCCCGGATGTGCCAGACCAGCGAGCGGTCCTTTTCGGAAACGTATGCCGGATGCGCCATCAGCAGGCCGTCCTGGGAAAAGACGATCACCGCCGAGGGGGTGAGCTCTTCGGGAAGCAGTCCGAGGTCGCGGATGGGTTTCAGGGTTTGCGCGTCGCAGAGGAGAGTCACGGACTTGCGTTCGACGACCACCGACCGGTGGCCCGCGTCGAAAACGAGGCTGCGCGTGGGTCCGCCGTTGGTGGGAAAGAGCACGCTCTCGATCTTCAAACGGTCCAAATCCCAACGGACCGTGGTGTTGTTTTTTCCAGCGAGACTTACCCACAGCGACGAGGGGCCGGCGGCGGTGAGTTGATCGACCGGCATCGGGTGTTTGAGGATGAGATCGGGAAAACTCCAGGTGGTTTCACTCAGAATGATGTCCGCCAGCGCTTGGGCCTCGCTTGATCCGGGGTTGCCCTTGAGCGCGGAAACCAGCAGTGCGAGCGCCTCGTCGGGGCGGTTTTGCTCGAGTTTGGCCTTGGCGGTGTCGATCCGGGCGTCCGCAAGCTGCGTGATGAAGGCGTTTTCGATCACCCGCGTGGAGGACTGCGGATCCACCGTGGTGACTGCGGGTGGTCTGAATTTCTGAACAAGCGCTCCCACCGCCAGCAAGCCGACCACCACGAACAAGACGATGCGACTCCGCCCCTTGAATTTCTGAACTGACTTGCGGGGCATCTTCCATGCATTCAACGCCGCTGGCAGAGTCTCAAGTCTGTAACGGAGGTGATTCATCTCTAATTTGCCATTTAAAGGCCGCTCTTCTGGATCAGATCCCGGAGTTGGATTTGGAATTCCTTGATGTCCTCGGGCGTCGGGCGGTAGCCCTCGGTATCCGGATCGAGGCCGGGGCGGCCGGTCTGATCGAGCATCCAGACGCCGGTCTCCCCGTCGCTGAAGGTGACTTTTCCGCTGACCAGCGCGCCGGGCAGGGTGAGGCTGTCCATCGTCACGGCGACGAATCCGGTCGGCACCGGAGCGGGCTTTTCCTCCTCTTTTTTCACAATTTTCGGCTCCTCGATCAGCTCGATGCCGAGGTCGAGGATCAGGAATCGCGTGTCCATGTAGGTGAGGGTGTGGCCGAAGTCCTCCTTCAGGCGACGTTGGAGGTCGGACATGGTCGCTCCCTCGGTGGCCCATTGCTTGAGGGCGTCTTTTTGTTCCGGGGTGAGTTTGCTGGCGCTGAACATGACGGATTTTTGTCCGGAGCCGCCCGATTGCCAAGCTTCAAGATCACTCCATGATCTGGACTTTGAAGAACACGGATGTGCCGTGATCGCCGGGAATGATGGCGAAACTGCTGGTGATGCCGGGCCCGGCGATGACCGTCTCCACCGACTCCCACAGGCCGGTGAGGTTGGCGTTCTTGAAGATTTCGTAAGTTTTTCCAGGGACACTCGGCCAGGTGAGAGCAAGGTCCGTGCCTGCGGTGCGGGTGAGTGTGGCGGCGAAGCGGGAAGCCCCGTTTTTGGGATCGGTGCCCGCGGCGAATTCGATTTCGTTGGTTTGGCCGTCTCCATCCGGATCTTCGCCGGCTTGGGCGAGGGGATTGTCGGCACTGCCGAAATTGAGGATCTGCCACTGGGCGAAGGCGCTGAGGGTGGAGGTGATGACGGCGTTGACCTGGCCGGGGGTGTCGAAATCAAGCTGGCAGGTGAAGTCACCCGGAGCGGTGACAAGCTCGATGGTGCCGAAGCTCGGCGTCCCGGTGTAGGTGATGAGTGGATAGACGGCGGTGGCGATGCCGGCAGAGGCGGAAACCTCGATCCGGCCCGCCAGGGTTAGATTTCCCGTGACGTCGATGAGGTCCGGGTTCTCGCCGAGTTGGAATTCAAGCGCCGAGTTCTGTGAGGTGGTGAGGCCGTTTCCGAAAGTGAGCGTGCCGGCGGGCGAGAGCGTGCCGTGACTGGTCACGCTGCCTGAGATGGCTCCGTTGCCGGTGAGGCGACCGTTGGCCTCGATGGTGGTGGGGGTGGCGGCGAGTGTGCCCGTGAGTTCGAGTGTGCCGGACTGGATGAGGGTATTGCCGGTGTGGTTGTTAGTTCCGGATAGGGTCAGGGTCCCGGTGCCGGTCTTGGTGATGTGGGTGAGGCCGGAACCGTTGTTGATGGTGCCGGCGAAGGTCGAGCTGAGATTGTTTCCACCGATGGTGTAGGTCACTGCGGAGGTGTAGCCGCCCGCGCCGTTGAGGATGGAGCCGGGCGCTCCTGCAAGCGAGCCCAGGGAATAGCCGGACCCGCTGCGGCTGCCCAGAGTCCGGGTGCCGAGATCAAATGCCGCGGCTGAGCCGTTGGAGGCGCCGAAGAGTCGGAAGGACCCCGTGCCGTTGAAAAGAAAGGTGCCTGTGAAATTGGCAAGATTTCCCTCCAGGTCGAAAACGCTGGTGGCGGTGATCGTCAGGACATGGCTTCCGCTCACCGTCTTGATTCCGTGCAAGCCGCCGCTGCTGCCGCCGGTGATCGTGGAATCCGCTGCGACGATGATGGGATTGTTCGGAGTGAGCGCGCCCATGGCCCAGGTGCCGCCGGCGAGGGTGACGGTGCCGGTGCCCAGAGCAGCGGCGTTTCCGATGGCGAGTGTGCCGCCCGAAATCAAGGTGCCTCCGGTGTAGGAGTTCGCGGCGGATAGAGTGAGGACCCCCGAATTGGATTTCTGAAGGACTGCAGCACCGCCGATGGCCCCGGGACCGTTGAAAGTGTAGTTCGTCGATGAATCGACGGTGACGCTCTCCGGAAGGACGGTGCCTTCGATCGTGACCACCGGAGCGGCGGATCCTGCGGGGCTGAAGGCGACGATGTCAGTCTCGGAGAAGAGGCTCGGCTGGCTGTTCACCAGCCAGTTTTCACTGACAGTGTCCCAAACGGAGCCGGTGCCCCGCCAGACCAGGATGTCGGCGGACGGGGGCGGCAGGACGATAAGATTGATGACGCCAGCGCCCGCGACGAGCTGGGTTTGAAGCGTGGTGAAAGCGGGATCGTATTGAAGGTTCGGCAATCCTCCGGTCAGCGCGCCGGAGAAGCTGATGATCGGATAGGTCCCCGGTGTCGGACTGCCGGAGGCGACGCGGAATACGAGCGGATTGATGCCTGATAGGGTGAGGCCGCCGGTGATGTGGATGGCGTCGTGGCCCTGGGTGCCATTGGCGGGAAGGTCGATTTCCAGGGTGGTACCGGAAAAGGCGGTGGGGCCGGTGACCGCGAGCGTGGCGATGTTTCCCGGGACGGTGCCGGGGGAGATGGAAGCGCGCTTTTCGGTGGTGAGGCCCGCGATGCTGCCGGAGCCGCTGAGGCGGCCGAGTCCCTGGACGGTGACAGGACTCGAAGTTAGATTTCCTGCGAGCCGGAGTTCTCCCTGGTTCACGGTGGTTTTTCCGGTGAAGGATTGCGTTCCGAGTGTCAGTCGGCCGGGGCCGGATTTCGTGAGATTCGTGGAACCGGAGATCTGGCCGCTGCCGCCGAAGGTGTAGTCGTGGCCGGCGGGATTGTGGACGACGACATCGGCGGGAGTGAGCGTGCCCTGGAGTTCGACATTCGAAGCGGCGGGGCCTGATAGGTCGAAGAGCACGCTGCTGCCGTTCGAGTAGGCGACCGTGTCGGTGGAGGTGGGCGAGGATTTGAATCGATTCGAACCCGTGCTCCAGACCTGAGGGGAGGTGCCGCCCTTCCAGACGAGATCGCCTTTCCAAATGGGTGAACGCGGTGGCACCGGCATGTCGCCGCCGAGGAAGAATCCGGGATGCGGCGGCTGGTTGTAGGCGACATTCTGCCAGGAGACTGCCATCCGATAGGTGGGATCGTGCATCAGCGTGTGCAGCCGGCTGGTGGCGGAGACGGTGGTGGTGAATAACAGGAGCGCGGTGCTGTCGGTATTTTTCCAGATCACTTCCTCGCGCCAGTCGCCGAGGATGTCGCCGGAGAGGGCGGGGGTGGCTTTGGTGCCATTGCTTTGGGCGGCTCCCTGCTGCCAGGCTGTTAAAATATTCTGGCGGCCGCCACCGGTGGCGTAATTCCAGCGGGCGATGGTGGTGTTGTCGAGCAGCTGGCGGTGCGTGCCGCCTTCCCACCAGACGCCGAAGTTGAGGAAGGCATTGCCGCGCGGGCCGACCACGGAGCCATCCGCGGCGAAGATGTCGCCACTGTTGGAGGCCCATCCTTCCGCGCCCGGGACCGTGGGATCGAGATCCATCATTGCGCCGCGGCCGACGTCGCCGGTAGCGGGCGTGGACCAGATGACCTGGCCGGTGGCGGCATCGCGGAAGGAGGCTCCGATTCCGCCGTTAGAGCCGGGTGATTCGTGGGGGCCGAAAACTTCGAGCCCGGGGCGGTCGGGATCGAAATCGCTGACGTGGAGCGCATCGCCATGGCCGAGCCCGGTGGTGTAGAGTCCGGTGCCGTTGTCGTTGAGGGTCATGGCTCCGAAAACGATTTCATCGCGACCATCGGCATCGACATCGGCGATGGCGAGCTGGTGGTTTCCCTGGCCGCGGTAACTGTTGAGCGCGGAGTTGTTATATGTGTCGAAAAGCCAGCGCAGGGTGAGGTGGCCATTGCGCCAGTCCCAGGCGGCGACGGCGGTGCGGGTGTAGTAGCCGCGCGACATGATCAGACTCGGACGCTGGCCGTCGAGATAGGCGACGCCTGCCAGGAAACGGTCCACGCGGTTGCCGTAGCTGTCGCCCCAGACGGTGTTGAGCTGGCTGCCGCTCGGATTTTCGGTCGTGGGATGGCGGGGCACCTTGTAAGGCACGGTGGCCATCGCCGCGCCGGTGGAGCCGTTGAAGACAGTAAGGTATTCGGGGCCCGAGAGGATGTAGCCGGAGCCGTTGCGGTAATCCGCGTTCACATTGTGACCGGCTAGCAGGACCGGATTTCCGAGTCCGTCGATGGTGCCCGGGGCGGTCTTGCAGGAAATTTCCGCGATGCCATCGCCGTCGAGATCGTAAACGATGAACTGCGTGTAATGGGCTCCAGCGCGGATGTTGCGGCCGAGATCAATGCGCCAGAGCCGGGCGCCGGCAAGGGTGTAGGCGTCCAGATAGACATTTCCCGTGTAGCCGCCCTGGGAGTTGTCTTTGGCGTTCGATGGGTCCCATTTGACGATGAATTCATACTCGCCGTCGCCGTTGAGATCTCCCACGGAGATGTCGTTGATGAGATAGGAATAGACCTCGGCTGAGGGTGTCACCCCGTCGGCGGGCTTGTCCATCGGGATGGGAATGAACTGCCGGGTCGGTGCGTCGCCGGGCAGCGTGAAAGACGCGGATGGCGGGCCTTCAACTCCGCCGGTCACAGTGCGGACGTGGTAGGACACGGACTGCGGAAATCCGGCGGAAGTGTCGCGGTAGTCGGTCGTGAGGATCAGGGGTGAGGCATTGAGTTTTACCGGAGCGGCGCCGTTACGGCTGCGGTAGAGATTGAATCCGGTGTCCGCCGGCTCCTGCCCGAGCAAGCGCCAGCTCACGTAGGCGGTGTTTGTCGCGGTGCGGGAGACGACGATTCCGCGCCCGAGGTTTTCCATCTGGCGCTGGGCCTGGAGCGGGGCGGCGGCGAGCAGGCAGCAGGCGAATGCGCACAGCAAACCGAACCATCCGCGCGGGGTGGAAGCCGGAAATGCGGGTGCGTTGGTTTTCAGGATGAGGCGGGTGGATCCCACGAGTTGATGGGTTTGGGGGTTCCCGATGTCGGAGGGATTTTTCAAAACCTGACATGCCGATGATATTTATCCAAACGACATTGATTACCTCATTTGTGTGACGGATAGCGCCGTCCCGATCCGGGCAAGGGACGGATTCGATTCAAAAGCTCAGCTTCTGGTGATCTGCAGGCCGGTTTGAGAAATCGAAAAGTCGACGAAACGGGCACGTGGATTCGGAGGAAACGAGGTGAGTTTCTGCCGGATCCGGTTGCCGGCCTCCTCGTCTTTCGCGAGCAGCAGCATGTATCCGCCGCCGCCGGCTCCGAGGAGTTTGACGCCGGCGGTCCAGTCGCACACCGAGTCGATGATGGCGGCGACTTCCGCCGGATTCGTTCCGGCATCGAGCGCCTGGTTCAGTTCCCAGCTGCGTTTGACGACGCCGCACAGCGATGGCCATGATTCGCGCTGGATGGACTGATAGGCGCTGGCGGCATGGTCGCGGATGGCGAACAGTTTTTCCGTATGCGAATGGCTGTTGAGCAGCATGCCGCGCACGATTTCCTGGAGGATGGTTTTGGCGACGCGGGTGATGCCGGTGTAGTAAAGCAGGGCCATCCGGTTAGCGGTCTGCGGTCCTAGCAGTTTTTCCGGCAGCCAGCGGACGACGGGTTTCTGCCCCAGGCCGGGAGAGGTTTCGATGAGTTTGATGCCGTGGTAAATCCCGCCGGCCTGGTCCTGCCATCCGCCGCCGGAGGTGAGCATTTGTTCCAGGGCGAGCGTCCTGCTGCAAAGGTCCTCGTGGTCCCATGACATCCCGCCTGCCGCGCCAAGTGCGGCGAGAAGCGTGGCCGCGAGCACGCTGCTGGTGCCGAGGCCGGAGCCTTTCGGTGTCGCGGCTAACAGGGAGACCTCGATACCGCCGCCGAATTGTTCGAGCATCGCAGCGAGGGAATTCGCGGGATTTTTCTGAAACCGCGGGTGAAATCCCGCGATGCAGAAGGCGGCCTTGGCCAGGGAAAACTCTTCGTGGATGTTGAAGTAGCTTTCCAAGTCCTCGAACGACTGGATCACAGCCTGGGCCCCCAGATCGATGGAGCGGATGACGATATGGCGGGTGCGGCAGGTACGGACGAAGACTTGGACGGGTGCCTGGCCGTTGAGGTCGACGCCGAGATTGACGACTGCGCCGCCATGCTTGAGGCAGAACGGCGGCGTGTCGCTCCAGCCGCCGGCGAGATCTAACCGGATGGGGGATCTGGCCCAGAGGATTTGGTCTTCGATCAGCGAGTTGCGCGGGTCGACTTTTTCGCAACGATCGACGATGCGCTCGGCGAGGATGGCGAACGCCAGTTTTTCCGCAGCGGCCCCGTCTTTTCCCCGGGCACGCATGACTGCGGCAGTGAACGCGTGTTCGTGCATCGCCTGGATCGCGTCGGTCGTGGTGGGATCGGGCGTGGGGTCCGGGTGGGGGCCGACGGCGTAGAGGGTGGCGGCGTTTTCCAGATCGGTGCGGAAAAACGGGTTGCCGGCACGGTGTTCCCAGAAACTGCGCGTCGCGAGGGCGGAGAGCTCGGCGCGCTGCTTGAAAAGGCGGCCGAGGTCGATTTGCTCGCCGAGTTCCCGTGCGCTGAATCGCGGTGCCGCCAGCCATTTCTCGCGGTGATCCACCGCGCCGGAGCCGTCGAGCAGCCAGGAAATCCACTCTGAATCCAGATCGCCGACGACTGCGAAAATCGCCGCTTCCTGGATGTCCGTGCCCGCATCCAGCCCGGCGTCTTCGAGTGAGATTCCGCGTTTCACGAACCACTCCATCGCCGGTCCCCCCATCCACATTGCTTTGCCGAGCGGGCCGGAGAACGAGTCGTCGAAGCCGTAATTCCGGATCACGAAATCACTCCCGCCGACAGGCACGCAATCGACGCACTGGCCGGGAGCGAGGCTGAATTTCCAATCGCCAGGCGGAAGTCCGGTGACCGCATTTTCGTGGGTGAGCAAAAAATCCTTCGGCAGGGCGCTGTTTTCGATCCAAATCATCCGGTTCTCGGTCGAGCGCCGGGCGAACGCAAAATCGGAATTCAGCACATACATGTCCGGATGCGGCTTCCGCCAGAGATCGTTCTGATCCGTCCGTCCGGGCGTGCGGTTTTGCAGCGCGGAGAGCGACTCGATCATCTGGCGGGTGGTGCCGAAATGGTAAAACTCCGCGCCGGGGAGCGAAACCACCGCCGTCTTCAACCCGCTGATTTCCGGATCCGGAACGCCCGGCTCGCTGCCAAGCGAAGGCCCGAGGCCGGAGTAGAGTTCGTAAGCGGTGGCCCCGTCGCCTTGGAATGATTCTCCGGTCCAACCGCTGCGGGCCATCAGCACGCCGATCGCGCGCCGGCTCAGCAGCCAGAGACCGGTGTCCACCACGTAGGTGTGGCTGGAAGCGAGTTCGCGGATTTCTGCGGGCGTCGGTTTTTGAAGGAAAAAGGCAACTTCCCCGGGCGTGTCGCGGTGGGAGAAAAAGACGCCGAAGTGAGAGGCGGTTTCCGGGCTGACTGTCATTCCGAACCCCACAATGTCCGCCTCGGGAATCGCGGGGATCGAGTCGGGGAACTTGAGAAAAACGTCGCCGCTCGCGACCAGCACGCGCGATTCCTCCGGCGCGGCTTGCAGGATGCGCGAGTAGTCGTCGGCCTGCATGTCCAGCAACGTCTGGTCCAGCCGCTGGCCGTGCGACCAGCGCATCAAGGGCACCGGCATCAGGACTTTTCCTGACGCGGCGTAGGCCGGAAGCCGCCGGCTCTGACCGCCGGCGAGGATCACCAGCCTTTTTGCGCCGTCGAGCCACGTGCCGAAATCGTTGGGATTGTCACCCTTGGCATCGACCAACAGCTGTGACACCCCGCCGCCGGATCCAAGTTTCCGGCCCGCCGGATCGGAGGACGCGAACCACGGGGTCGAGGAGTTCGGGAAAATGGAATTGAACTCCCGGGCCATGGCCGGCGGAAGTGAAATCAGGTGTTGGACGGGTGTGGACACGCGGAATGTGTCACCTTTTCAAATTGAAATGTCAGCATTGTTGTTCTCGCCGCTGAAGCTTCCCGCTTGCCTCCCTCTCATGGAAACGGAAACTCCGCCCGTGCTTCCCACCCTCCGCGCCCACTTCGGCCACGATGCCTTCCGCGAGGGCCAGGAACCCGTCGTCCGCGCCCTCTTGGAAGGCCGTTCGGCACTCGCGGTTTTTCCCACCGGCGGCGGGAAATCATTGTGCTACCAGCTTCCCGCGCTGCTGCTGGACGGCCTCACGCTCGTCGTTTCTCCGCTCATCGCCCTGATGCGCGATCAGGTGGACGCGCTCACCGCCAAGGGCATTTCCGCTGCCCGCCTCGACTCGA
>JBGSTM010000287.1:0-4255 GCA_041736495.1 Akkermansiaceae bacterium | reverse complement strand
GGCGCGCCGAGCCCGGCGTCCACCACGACGGGCACGATGGCCTGCTCGACGATGATGCGGATCTGGTCGCGGGTGACGACGCCGCGGTTAGAACCGATGGGCGCGCCCAACGGCATGACCGTGGCGGTGCCGACTTCCTGGAGGCGCTTGGCAAGCACGGGGTCCGCGTTGATGTAGGGCAGTACGGTGAAGCCTTCCTTGACGAGGATTTCCGCGGCCTTGAGCGTCTCGATGGGATCGGGTAGCAGATAGGTGGGATCCGGGTGGATTTCGAGTTTCACCCACTTCGGCAGCCCGGCGGCGGCGGCGAGGCGGGCGAGGCGCACGGCTTCCTCGGCGTTCATCGCACCGCTGGTGTTGGGAAGTAACAGGTATTTCTCCGGATCGATGAATTCGAGGATGTTCGCATACGGGTCGTTTTTCCCGCTGAGGTCGGCGCGGCGGAGTGCGACGGTGACGATCTGCGTGCCGCTGGCGGCGAGCGCGTCGCGCATGGCTTCGTTCGACGGGAACTTGCCGGTGCCAAGGAAAAGGCGGGAGCTGAATTCGCGCCCGGCGATGGTGAGGATGGACATGGAAGAAGTTGAGAGTGGATGGTTGAGTGTTGAGAGTTTAAGATTTGAGGTTGTCTGCGAGCCATTTTTCGAAGGAGGCGTGGTCTTTCATGTCGTATTGCCAGGTGCGGAAGCCGAGGTCGCGGCCGGTGGCGATGTTCTGCGGGAGATCGTCGATGTAGAGCGTTTCCTCCGGGACAAGGCCGTGCACGCGGATGGCGTGGTGATAGATTTCCGGTTCCGGTTTGACGAAGCCGGTCTGATAGGAGAGCACCGCTTCGGGAAACAGTGAGAACTCCGGATACTCCTCGAAAACCCAGGGGCAGTGGATGGCGTTGGTGTTTGAGAAAAGGATGAGGCGGTGACCATCGGCAGCGAGCTTGCGGACGGTTTCCCACATGGGTTCGTTAGGCGTGAAGATCCGCTGCCAGGCGAGCCGGAATTCGTCCTGGGTCACCGGTGTGTCGAGCACTTCCAGCGCCCAGGTGACGTAGCTTTCCGTGTCGATCCTACCGGCTTCGAACTCGTCCTTGCGCTCCATCAGTCGATTCAGGCGTTCGGCGGCATCCTGTGTGCCGGGAGGAAACAAACGTGCGAGTGATGGCTCGAAATTGAAGTCGAGCAGGACGCGGCCGAGGTCGAAGAGGAAGGTCATGGGGTGGATTTCAGATTTGAGATTTCGTCCAGAATGAATCTGGCGGCGGTGATGGCACCGGCATTGCGGTTGTGGCGGGCGAGGGCGTTTTTCATGGTGCGCCAGCCTGCGGCGTGGTCGGCGAGCAGGTCACTGACACGGCGGGTGATGGATTCGGGCGTCTCGGCGAGGTGTCCGCCACCGATGATTTCGAGCAGACGCAGGTTTCCCTCCTCCTGGCCCGGGACGAGGTGGTGAATGAGCATCGGGCAGCGGGCGGCGATGGCTTCATGCACGGTCGCGCCACCAGCCTTGCCGACGACCAAGTGGTGGTTGTTGAGGAATTGCGGGACCCGCCGTGTCCAGCCGACGAGCCGGACGCGACCAGGGTAGGCCCTCTGGATTTCCCGCGCCCGCGAGTAGAGCAGGCGCACGTTTCGACCAAGGATGATGGTCAGGCGGACGGCGGGCGAAGCCTCCAGCAAGGCCCGGCTATGGCGGCGGACGAAGGGCCGATTGGCGGTTGGGAAATAAAGAACGCGGAACGGGTCGCAGCCGGCGCTGGATTCCAGCGGCGTCAGCTGGGAGAACGCGGGATTAACTGGAAACCCGGTGTCGACGATTTTTTCAGGGGGCAGCCCTTTCCGGATCATGGCCTCCCGCGTGAACGCATCGGTCACCAGCCAGCGCTCGCAACGGGCCCGCAGCCAGGCGGCGTTGATCTCGATGGAATCGGTGACCACGATGAACACCGGGATTTTTGCCCCCGATGCCTCCGAGATGCGCGTCATGAAATACGGATAGAGCGGATAGGTGCTGACGACGGCGTCCGGTTTGAATTCCCGAATCAGATCCGCCAGCGCTGCCTCGACCCGGCGCATTGGCAGCGAGTGCTGCTTGCTCAGGTCGCACTTGTCGGTGGAGTAGTAGATTTTTGCCCAAATCTTCGGGAAATTTGTGGTGACATACCGGTAGGCGCTGTTCACGACGGCGGTGAGGCGCGGGGTGCCGAGCATACACGGATCGCTCACCTGGGTGACGGCCCCGGCGGCATCGAGCGCCAGCCCCATGTTGCGGGCGGCGCTGTT
The DNA here is from genome assembly GCA_041736495.1 of Akkermansiaceae bacterium. Classification (GTDB taxonomy): domain Bacteria; phylum Verrucomicrobiota; class Verrucomicrobiia; order Verrucomicrobiales; family Akkermansiaceae; genus Luteolibacter. The sequence continues at coordinate 1,979 of JBGSTM010000287.1, read as the reverse complement.
GTGGCCCTCACCAAAAGCGGCGGTGACGATGAGGATGCGCGGAGGGGGTGGCATGGTGGTTTGCGCCGGAGATTTAGAGCGAGAGTTGCGTTGCGTCGATGGACTTTTGCAGCTTTGTTGCCGCTGGAAATGGCACGGAAGAAGAGAGAGCTCAAGCTGACACCCGTCGAAAACGCCATTCGACCGCGTCTGCCCGTGATCCGCCTGAAGAACAAGAAAATGGAGGAAAGCGGAAAAGACCCGCACCTCGAAGTGGTCCCGGAGCAGCCGCAGGTGAGCACACGCCTGCAAGTGCCGGTGCACGAACAATTCCAGATCCGCACCCACCTTCCTGGAATTGAATCCTTGATCAAGGGTGGCCCTGCCCTACCCGAACACGTCGAGGCAGACTGGGGGAAACAACCGGCCCATCCCCAGAGCATTCCGTGGGGCTGGTTTTTATTGCTAGGCCTTCTCCTTGGCGGCGCGGTCATCTGGTCGCTCAGCCGGATTCGCCAGGCGGACGAACAGGTCGATCAAATCCTTGTTTCGACCCAGTCCACATTGGCCGACGACGCCAAGGAGGATCTTGAAGCCGCCCAGCTGATCGACCGGATTGAAGCAGCCACCCGAAGTTATTTCCAAACCACGGATGCCGAAACACTCGCCAGCCGCTCCCGCCAGCCCGAGCGGGTCACCCCACTCATCACCCGGCATTACGCAGGCAAGCCCATCCCTGGCAACCCGGTGCTGCGAACACTCCTCCTCCAACCGCTCACCCTCGACCGCCGGGCGAATTTCTGGATGCACTCGGTCGAACTCGAAAACCACGAGTCGCGAAACGTCATCCTTGAAATCCTCGACTCCGGCGAACCGAAAATCGACTGGGAAACCTTCGTCTGCCATCAACCGATGAAGTGGGACACCTTCGCCCTCGAGCGCCCCACCGGTGTCTCCCTCGACTTCCGCGTTTACCTGGAGCAGGACCATTTCTTCAGTCACGAGTTCGCAGACTCCTCACAGTGGAATTGCTTCCACCTCACCGCGCTGGACAGCGAGGAAACGCTCTTCGGCTATGTGAAGAAAACCGATCCCGTCGCCGCGGAACTGCTTGCCCTGCTGGACCAGAACGCAGGCAAAAACGTCGCCGTCATTGTCAGGGTCCGCCTTCCCGAAGGACTGCAATCCCGGCGGGGAATCATCATTGAAAGGCTGATGTGCCCTCACTGGATTTATTTGGACGCACCCGAAGCCTGAAATCCAGGTCTTGATATTCGCCGTGATCCGGCAAGCCTCACCGCCATTGAACGCGTCTTCCGAAACCCAGTCTCCCGCACCCGCCGCTGGATTCCTCCCGGTCCTGCTCGGCTCGTCGCTTTTCCTGGCCTATCAGTATGTCGCCGCCCTGCTGAAGCTCACCCACACGTCCGCCGAGATGGCGAACAAGTTCAGTGCCCTCGCCCGCGACAAACATCTCGGATTTCTCGTCCTCGAGAACGTGCGGATGCTCATCGCCTATCTCGTCCTCGCCCTCGCTGCGGCCATCCTCGCCCAGCCGTTCGTCGCCGTGTGGACCGCTTCATCGAAATTCAAGAAACTTCCCGCCATCGTCCTCCGCGGACTCGTTCTCACCGCCCTTATCCACGGATTTTTCATCCTGCGCCTCGTCGAAACCCGGCCGTATTTCCTCAGTGAAGCCGAGTTCGGCCACTGGTATTACAAAGCCCTCGATCTCATTCCCCTCGCCGCGAAGCCGGCTGGTCTGTTCGTCATCCTCACCCTGCTCCCCGCCACCGTCCTCGGATTCGTCGCATACTGGCACCTCCGCCGCTGGGACCGCGTCGGCTGGACCGTTGCCGCCATCGCCCTTTGCGGCTTCGGCCTCACCGCCGGGATCAGCCACTTCCCGAAGAAAATCCACGCACCCCAAGCTGCCGCCGGCAAGCCGCTCAACGTCATCATCATCGGCTCCGACTCCCTGCGCGGCGACAGCATCGGCG
>JBGSTM010000226.1:0-10795 GCA_041736495.1 Akkermansiaceae bacterium | reverse complement strand
CATTGATTCAGAAGCGCAAGCCGCGAAGTTGCCCCCGCACCCTCAGGCAACCCGTCAAGGACTGGCCGAAAACCAAAACGCCCGGCTCGAAGACACTAACAAAGACCATCACCATCACGAATCCTTAAAGGCATTGGACTTTAGTCGGCAAGTTCTGCGTGGTGAACGTTGTAAGGTGTCTTGGAACCTCTGGCCGGCTAAAGCCAGTGCTCCGTTTGAACGGAAGATGCTGGTGCTTACCCGGCATCAAGCGCCGCCTGAATTTCCTTCGACAGGTCCGGAGCGACGAGCAACAACAACTTAAGTTGTGCCGGGTGGAGTTTGCGGAGCTGCGAGAGCAATCCGTCATTCTGTGGCGAGGCGGGTTGGATAGGTTTTTCGTCGGATGAGAGAGCAGATCTAGGTAAGAGAAGATTCACACTGAACAGGCGCCAGTCCAAGGGCCGGTTGCTTTCGAATGGCTCGGCAACGAGGACACCTTCGTGAATTTCCTCTGGAACTCCGGTGATCAAGGTATCGATCCTTTTATCTTCCTGAATTGGATTTTGCTCAGGGGTTAGCTTGCAGAGATCCCAGGGTTTGAACGCATCGTTCGTCGGCCCCAATCTTGAATTCGCATCGATCAACCGATGGATCGGCTCCGCGCTGGTGACAATATACCACTGCCCGTTGACCTCCACCGGCTGCGGCCCGGCGGCGAGCGCTTCGATGAAATCCGCTTTCGCCCGGTCATAGAGTTCCGCAAGCTTCGCGGTGACTTGGGCGGATTGCTCGGGAGTGAGCGACCATGCATCCACCAGCGCATCGCGATACCACCGGTCCTGCGCCCGCCGCTGGGCGAGGTATTCTTCCTTGGTGGCGGCGCGGATGCCGAGGTCGAGCCCGGCGTTCTGAAAGTCCTCGACGATCCAACCGATTTCCCGGTCGGTGAGTCCCTGCTTTTTCCGGGTGGCATAATTGACCGCAGGTGCTTCCTGAGCTGTGGGACGCACGGCACGCCGCGTCTTCACCGGGGGCGGCGGCAGTTGATTTCTAGCAATCACTTCCCGGGCGACCGTGACCTGCGCCTGCCAGACCGCTCCAAGCGTCACCAGAAACGCGAGCGCGAACCAGGCGATGGTGAGCTGGAGGTTCTTGTTCATCGGGCGGGTGTCAGGCAGGAGATTGACCGGTAGGCGGGATTTAGCGATGGGCAACCCCGGAAGATTTACCGCAAAGCCGCGGAGAACGCAAAGAGGCGCAGAGAATCCTTTTGAAAAATCTTCCTCTGCGTCCCTTCGCGACCTTTGCGGCTCTGCGGTTCATCATCTTCCCCGAAGTGCCCCGAGCCTTTGTTCTTGGCACGCGGGCACGGCTGGCTTGAATGGCGGCACTTTGGATACCGTGACTTTCAAACTGCCCTTCGAACCGTGGATCTGGCTGATTCCGGCGTTTTTCATCGGCGCGTGCATCGGTTCGTTCCTGAACGTGGTGATCTATCGGGTGCCGCTCAACATGTCGGTGAACGAACCGAAGCGCTCGTTTTGCCCGAAGTGCAAGAAGCCGATCCCGATGTGGCTGAATTTTCCGCTGATCAGCTGGCTGTGGCTGCGGGGGAAATGCAAGGAATGCCACGCGCCCATCGCGTTCCGTTATTTCGGCGTGGAGCTGCTGACCGCGGTCCTCTTCGTGGCGGTGGCCTGGGTGTTCGTCCCGCAATCGGTGGGCGTGGTGGTTTTCCTGTGGGTGCTGATGGCGTTGTTAGTTTCCATCACCTTCATCGACGCCGAGCACCTGATCATCCCGACGACGCTGACGTGGGCGGGCTCGGTGATCGGGCTCGGAGCCTGCGCGGTGTGGCCGCAACTGCCGGTGCTGGCTGGTGAGGCGGGGAACTGGCTGTCTGGACTCAAACAGGGCGGCATCGGCTGGGTGGCGGGATTCGTGGGGCTCGCGATGGTGGTGGAGCTGGGGAAAATGGCTTTTGGAAAAAAGGCGCTCAAGTTCGACAAACCGGTGGCCTGGTCGCTCAAGGAGCCGACCAACGACGAGGATCCGATGTGCTTTGTGATCGATGGCGAGGAAATCCCGTGGTGGGACATTTTCTCGCGCAAGAAGGACCGTTTGTTAGTAGAGACTTCTGAAATCCGGGTGAGCGGCGAGCCGGTCGGCGGTGGCACACTGGTCATCCGGGAGATTGAAATCCAGCTGCCGGACGGCACGGTGCATCATTTGTCCAAGATCAAATCGCTCGACGGCATGGCGACCAGCACGGTGATCCCGCGCGAGGCGATGGGGATGGGCGACGTGCATTTGCTAGGAATGATCGGCGCGTTTTTCGGGTGGACCGGGGTGTTCTTCTCGCTCTTCGCGGCCTCGGTGTTCGCGATCATCGCGGCAGTGATCGGGCGGATCGGGTTTGGCAAACAACTGCCGTTCGGGCCGTTTCTGGCGATGGGCGCGGTGGCGTGGATGTTCGGCGGGTGGCGGATCTGGGTCTGGTATTTGGACTCGCTCGGGCCGATCGGCATTCCATAACCTGCACCGATGTCCGAGCAGCCACACGGATCATGGAGCGACAGCAAGGGCTTGGCCCGGGCGATCCTGCACGACCGCACCGAGCGCCGGAAATGGCTCGGCCGGATGGCGCTGGTGCCGCTGGCGATGCTCGGCATCGGGCTGTGGGCGCTCGACGAATGGATCTGGCAGAGCCCGTGGCGGGTGCTTTTCTGGTGGGGCGGCTGCACGTTGGCCACTCTTGTGGTGATTCTTTTCGCGTTGTATGACGCGCTGGCGGTGGTCCGCGAGGAGCGCGGGAAGGCCCGCTCCGATGTCGATCCACCGTGATGGTTTAGCGATTTTCACCTGAATCAGGGAAAAGTTTTCAAACTCATTCCTGTGCTTGCGGAGGGGGGATCCGCAGGTGCTAGGGTGGGTTTTTCGAAAACCCCATCCACTCCCGATGACTGAAAAACCGCGTCTATCATTCTGGCAAATCTGGAACATGTCCTTCGGCTTCTTCGGCATCCAGTTCGGCTGGGGCCTGCAGATGGGCAACATGTCGGCGATCTACGAATACCTCGGCGCCAGGGAAAGCGAGCTGCCGCTGCTGTGGCTCGCCGCGCCGCTCACCGGGCTCATCGTGCAGCCGATCATCGGCGTGATGAGCGACCGCACGTGGCATCCTCTGCTCGGCCGGCGGCGGCCGTATTTCCTGATCGGCGCGGTGCTGGCATCGCTGGCGTTGTTAGTAATGCCGCACTCCGGCGCGTTGTGGATGGCGGCGGGGCTGTTATGGATTCTGGACGCCTCGGTGAACGTGAGCATGGAGCCGTTCCGCGCGTTTGTGGCGGACCTGCTGCCGGAGCAGCAACGCACCGTGGGATTCGCGATGCAGTCGGTCTTCATCGGAGCGGGCGCGGTGATCGCCTCGAAGCTGCCCGGCTGGCTGCGCGACTACGGCGGCGTGAGCGCGGAAACGGGAGTCGGGCAGGCGATTCCGCAAACGGTGCATGTGGCTTTCACCGTCGGGGCGATCGTGTTTTTCCTCGCAGTGTTGTGGACGGTCCTCACGACCAAGGAGCACCCGCCAGCTCCGGACGAGCCGAAACATGAAATGAGCGGCGCCGCCGAAATCATCGATGCGCTCAAGAAAATGCCGACCCGGATGAAGCAGCTCGCCATGGTCCAGTTCTTCACCTGGATGGGACTGTTCTGCATGTGGATCTTCTTCAGCGTCGCCGTCGCCCGCAACATCATGGGGGCCACCGACACCGCGTCGAAGCTCTACAAAGACGGCATCGACCTCGCGAACAACTGCTTCGCCGTTTACAACCTCGTCGCCTTCTTCGCGGCGATGGCGCTGCTGTGGGTGGGACGACATTTCCCGGCCAAGTGGATTCACTTCTTCTCGCTGCTCGCCGGCGGGCTCGGTCTGGCGTCCATCGGGTTTGTGAGAAATCCGCTCGTCCTCCAATGGGTGTGTTTCAGCGGCATCGGCATCGCCTGGGCGTCGATTCTATCCATGCCGTACGCGATGCTCTCCAGCGCGCTGCCGGCGAACCGCATGGGCGTTTACATGGGGATTTTCAACTTCTTCATCGTCATCCCGCAGATTCTGGTGGCCATCGTGTTGAGCCGGGTGATGGAAAACTTCGAGGGGGTGAACCGACTCACCGCCGTCGTCATCGGCGGCGTCTGCATGCTCATCGCCGCCGGTTTCACGCTGCTGGTGAAGGATGATTCGCGCAAATTGCCCTCCGACCTCGCCTGAGTATGACTTGGCAAAGCATAGCCATCGGTGTTTTGATCGCGGCGATGCCGCAAACGAGCCTGTCCGCCGAGCCCACCCGCCCCGTGATCTATCAACTCTTGGTGCGCACCTTCGGCAACACCAATGAGACCCGCAAGCCCCACGGCACGCTCGCGGAAAACGGGTGTGGAAAATTCGCCGACATCAACGAGGCCGCGCTGGCATCATTGAAACAAATGGGCTTCACCCACGTCTGGCTGACCGGCGTGCTCGAACAGGCGAGCGGCACCGCCTATCCGGGCCGACCGGCGGATGATCCGGACATTTTGAAAGGCATCGCCGGCAGTCCGTACGCCATCAAGGACTACTTCGACGTCTGCCCGGACTACGCGGTCGACCCGGCGAACCGGTTGAAGGAATTCGAAGCCTGCGTCCAGCGCTGTCACGCGCTCGCACTCAAGGTGATCATCGACTTCGTGCCGAACCACGTCGCCCGGTCCTATCAGTCCGACGTCATGCCGGACCTCTCATTCGGCGAAGGCGACAAGCGCGACGTCTTCTTCGACCGGGAAAACCACTTCTACTACCTCGGCCCGAGCGACCCCGGCGGTGGCGCGCCGCTCAAGCTGCCGACTGCCAGTCTGCCCGGCTGCGACGGCACTTTTGCCGCGGAAACCACCTTCGGTCGTGTCACCGGCAACAACGTGGTTTCGTGGGCACCATCCATCAACGACTGGTATGAAACCGTGAAGCTGAATTACGGCCACGATTACACCCAGGGCTGCACCACCTCCCATCTGCCGGGCCCGGACGCGCCGCTAACCGATGCCCCGAAGACCTGGCAGACCATGGATGCCATCCTCGCTTACTGGCAGAAACTCGGTGTCGATGGGTTCCGCGTGGACATGGCGCACATGGTGCCCATGGAGTTCTGGCGCTGGGCCGTGAGGCGTGCCCGCGCCCGAGAAGCTGATGTCTTTTTCTCCGCGGAAGCCTACGACAACGACCCCGCGAAGCTCACCGGTGGGAATGTCCTGGAAGAACTCGTTGCCGCTGGCTTCGACGCCGTGTACGACAAGCCGAGCTACGACGCGCTCGAAGGAATCTACGTCCACGGGAAATGGGCGAACGATCTCGACGCCCTCACCTTCTCCGGTGATTTGTTCCACCACTTCCTGCGCTTCGCGGAAAATCATGACGAAGTCCGCATCGCCAGCGCCAATACCTGGGGTGGACGCGGCATGAAGGCGGGCCGCCCCGTATCCGCCGTGCTCTTCTCGATGGGCCGCGGCGCGGTCCTGCTCTATCACGGCAAGGAAGTCGGCGAACCTGCCGACGGCGCGGAAGGTTTCAGCGGCGACAACGCGCGCACCACCATCTTCGACTACTGGTCCATGCCGGAGTTCACCAAGTGGGTGAACGACGGCAAATACGACGGCGGCCGCCTGAGCGACGACCAGAAATCGCTGCGCGAGTGGTATGGCAAGCTCATCCACGCCACCCGGTCGCCTGCGTTCACCGCCGGCGAGTTCTACGGGCTGAACCATGCGAACAAGGAAAACCCGCAGTTCGGCCGGGTAGGGGATGAGACGGTTTCCGGTCACTGGCTCTACGCCTTCCTCCGGCATGATGCGAAAAGCGGCAAGTCCTTCCTCGTCGTCGCGAATTTCCACGGCACCGAGACCCTTCGCGGTGTGAACGTCAGCATCCCGGAACACGCCTGGAAGTTCCTGGGCCGTTCCGCGAAAGCGCCTTGGACTTTCACCGACCGCCTCGACAGCACCTGGTCCGGCAAGTCCACCAAGGACGGCATCAAGCTGCCCGATCTGCCTCCGTGCAGCGCCCTTCTGCTCGAGATCTCCAAATAAACTGCGAAGGCGGCGGGGTTCAATGTGACTGGGCGGGAGCGGACTTTCCCCGAAGCTTCTGAATGCCGGAGACAATCAGCAAAACGATGATCCCCGAGATCAAACCGCAGAGGCCGTTGAGCAGGGTGGGAACCAGCGGGGCGATCACCGCACCGATGCCGCCCGCATGTTTCGCGGACTCCGCGATGTGTTCGATCCCGTGGTGCAGCCAGGAGATCCCGTGGGTGACGATGCCGCCGCCGACGAGAAACATCGCGGCGGTGCCAAGGATGGAAAGCGACTTCATCAGAAAAGGGGCGGCCCAAAGGATGGCGCGCCCGAGGCTCTGGGAGATAGCTCCGCGGCGCTGAGTCAGATAGAGCCCGGCATCGTCGAGCTTTACGATTCCCGCCACCAGACCGTAAACGCCCACGGTCATGAGGACGGCGATCGCGGAAAGCGTGGTGACCTGGCGGGTGAAATCCTGGCCCGCCACGATGCCGAGCGTGATGGCGATGATCTCGGCGGACAGCACGAAATCGGTGCGTATGGCTCCTTTGATTTTTTCCGCCTCGGTCTCCACCTTGACTTCAGGAGGTGTTGCGGCGAGCTCGGCGATCACCTTGCCGGCCTCTTCCGGAGACTTCTTCTCGCGGTGAAGGAACGCGTGGTGGAGCTTCTCCACCCCCTCGTAACACAGGTAGAGTCCGCCGAGCATCAGCAGAGGAGTGATTGCCCACGGTGCGAAACTGCTGATCAGCAAGGCCAACGGCACGAGAATGAGCTTGTTGACGAACGAGCCCTTGGCCACGGCCCATACGACGGGAAGTTCGCGCTTCGAAACCACGCCGCTCACCTGCTGGGCGTTCAGTGCGAGATCGTCGCCGAGCACCCCGGCCGTCTTGGCCGCGGCCTTTTTGGTGAGGATGGAAACGTCATCGAGAATCGTCGCGATGTCATCGAGAAGGGTAAGGAGACTGCCGGCGGCCATGCGGGATCATGCGCCCGGAGCGGGCGGGGGAGGCAAGCGGTAAAAATCATCAGATGGGCCGATCAGCCCCGTCTCGCCGCGTTCCGCGGTTCCTTACTTGAGGAAGCTGATCGTCCAAGGATGCTTGAACGGCTCGCGGTTCGCCGCCTTGAGGATCGCGATGATGTCGATGATGAGCCAAGGGATTACGCCACGCCAAGACCGCAGGAAGCGATGATCCAGAGCGTCCACGAGAGGTTGAAATTGAGCACTTTTTTCCCTTCCGCATCGACTTCCGGGATCGTGTCCTTTTTGACCAACCACAGGACCAGCGGACCGAGAACGTGACCGAAGGGAATCACGAACATCGTCAGCGTGAGCAGTTCCAAATAAAGGCGCCAGTTGGTGGCCGACGGAGAAACGGGAAGGTGGGGAGGAGTGGAGTCGGTGGTCATGGAGGATGATGGGCGGCGGATTTCAGCCGCCATTCTAGCGGCCACGGCGGCGTTACCAAGGTTTTTTATTGGCAAGTGCCAGTGCCGGAGCCGGACCTGGAAGGCTCCAGGAAGCGCGAGGAATTGGAAGATGGATGCCTGAAAAATCGTCGGAGAGTTCCCATAAGGAATGCAGGAGGGCAGGAAAGGCGTGCGGATACCTCCTTCCTGATTTCCTGCCTTCCTCATGGATTTTTTGTCGTTGAATCGTTGAGCTTGGTTCAGCCTTCCCTGTTTGGACAATTTACAGGGATATAAATAGTTAGGGTCAGGTTACGCATTTCAACAAATTGGGAAGGATATCTTCAAGATTCTCCTGATGGGTGAAAGCGGAGAAAGAGCGGAAACTTCGAACGCCTTGAAGAAAGAGTGACGACAGAATCATTGGCAGCAGAATCATTTTTGCTCCGGAGCTACTCCCCAATGACGGACACTGCGAATGATTTGGATGGAATTTTCGAGGTTCACGGGGTGCTGATAGTAGAGGGATGAATCTGGGGCGTTTACGATGGGTGAGCCGCAATCGCTGTGTGTGCGAATCGGGCGGGTGCGGAAGGAGAGCGGGGCACCTCCGCTGCCTCTCAGTGGTATTCTCGGCGGCCTATTATTTCAAATCCATGGCACGCTGCTTGAGGAATCTTGCGTGGAGCTGGCCGAGGATTTCCGGATGCGAGGCGGCGATGTTGTTTTTTTCCGCGGGATCGTCCTCGAGGTTGAAGAGTTGCCAGTCGGCGGCTTGCCGGGGTTCCTCGGTGCTGTAGTGTACGATTTTCCAATCCTCGAAGCGTAGGGCCCAGCGGTTGGTCTTCGGATTCCAGATCCAGTAGAGGTCGCGCGGCGGCAGCTTCCCGGTGGCGAACAACAGCGGTGATAGATCCACTCCATCCGGGACGAAGGTTTTTCCACCAGGCTGGCCGGTGACGGCGGCGAGTGTCGGCAGCCAATCGACAATATGGACGGGGGCGCTGATGGTCCGGGGTTTGATGTGTCCCGGCCAATTGGCGAAGCCGGGCACGTGGATGCCGCCTTCCCAGACGTCGCACTTCATGCCGCGCATGGGAAGGGGCTGGTTGAAGCCGGTGAGCTTGAGGTCGTCCGGATAGGCATTTCCGGACCAGCTTCCTTGCGGGCCGTTGTCGGAGGAGAAGAGAATGAGCGTTTTTCCCCGCTGTTGGGTCTCGTCGAGGGCCTTGATGACTTCACCGATGGCGTGGTCGAGGTGGTTCACGGAAGCCAGCAGCAGGCGTTTCTCGGGATCGGGTTCTTTCTGGATGATACCTTGCGGGTCGTTGAACCACTCGATCCGATCCTCGTCGAGCCAGCGATCCGGATTCTGCGGATCCCGCTGGGTAGGGCGGTCGGTGAAGCGTCCCCGTTCATCGAGAGGCGTGTGGGGAGCGTGGAATGCCAGATAGATGAAAAAGGGGTTGGCCCGCTTCTGGCGGATGACGCGGATGGCCTCGGCGGCGACGAGGTCGGTCGCGTGGTGGCCGTTTTCGTAGCCGGGGATGATGGTTTGATTCCGATGCCAGGTTTCGCTCGCCCTGCCTTTCCGGTAGGTGTGCTGATACATGCCGACGGCACCGGCGATCGAGCCGTAACTGTGATCAAATCCATGATGGTTCGGGCCGTCGCCAGGGGCACCACCCATGTGCCACTTGCCGCTGAGAAATGTCTCGTAGCCGGCGGATTTCATCAGGGTGGCGAGCGTCGGAGTGCCGGGAGGAAAGCATCTTTCGTTCGTGGCATGGAGTGGCTCGCGTCCAAAGCGGCCGGGGTAGCGGCCGGTGAAGAGTGCGACGCGGGTGGGCGTGCACTGGGGCATGACGTAGTGGTTTTCAAACTTCGCGCCCCCGGCAGCGAGCCGGTCGAGGTTGGGGGTGTGGACCTTGCCGGGGTTGTTGTATCCGATGTCCGCCCAACCCTGATCGTCGGTTATGATGACCAGCACGTTGGGGCGATCCGCCGCAAGGATGTGCGAGGCGAGTGTGAGCGCAAGCAAGGCGGCCAGCCGGAATGATGCCGGAGCCAGAAACTGTCGCTTTTGAGACAATGGGAGTTTGGGAAGTGCTTCGGTCATGGGAGCTTGATGTTTTCGAGGTCTATACCTTGGCTTAGCACCGCGCGTTTCATCGCTCCCGGTTTTCGATTCCTGCCAAGTGGCGAGGAGTGCGCCACCGACTTCGAGTTCTGAAAGCGGGATGAGGATCATCTCTTGGGCCGGGTTCAGCCCTTGTCCCGCTTGCGGGTGGTGGCCATGAGTGAGACACAATGTCCTAACGGCGGATGACGGCACTTGCGCCCGGCAATAAGGCGGGGCGGGGGAAAGTGTCAATAACCCCAAATCTCCTCACCGACGTCAAAGACTGCGCTCCTTGATCTCGGTGGTGATCCTGGCGGTGAATTCCTCCAGCGACAGGGTGACCAGATCCTCGTTGTCGCGGTGGCGGACGGAGACGGTGCCTTCCTCGACCTCCTTGGCGCCGATGACGAGCATGTAAGGCACGCGGTCGAGACGGGCATTGCGGATTTTCGCGCCGACCTTCTCGTTGCTGCGGTCCACGGCGACGCGTACGCCGACATCGGCGAGCGTGGCGGCGGTGGCTTCGGCGGACTCGAGGGTCTTCTCGGAAATCGGGATGACGCGGACTTGCTCCGGTGCGAGCCACGCGGGGAATTTCCCTTCGAAGTGCTCGATGAGCAGCCCGGTGAAGCGCTCTAACGAGCCGAACGGCGCACGGTGGATCATCACGGGCACGTGCTGCTGGTTGTCGGCACCCACGTAGGTTAGACCGAATCGGACGGGGAGATTGTAATCGACCTGCACGGTGCCTAACTGCCAGTCGCGGCCGATCACGTCCTTGACGACGAAGTCGATCTTCGGGCCGTAGAATGCGGCCTCGCCGAGTTCTTCGGTGTAGTCGACGCCAAGCGTTTGCACGGCTTTGCGAAGCGCGGCTTCCGCCTTGTCCCAGTTTTCTGGCGAGCCGACGTATTTGTCTGACTCGGGGTCGCGGAGTGATAGACGCACGCGGTAATCATTCATGCCGAGCGTGCTGAGGACCTTCTTGACCAAGTCCAGGCAGCCGGTGACTTCCTCCGCCACCTGGTCCGGGGTGCAGAAGAGGTGGGCGTCGTCCTGGGTGAAGCCGCGGACGCGGGTCATGCCGCCGAGCTCGCCGGACTGCTCCCAGCGATAGACGGTGCCGAATTCCGCGAGTCTAACGGGGAGGTCGCGGTAGGAGTGGTGGTC
>JBGSTM010000164.1:0-23004 GCA_041736495.1 Akkermansiaceae bacterium | reverse complement strand
ATTGTCCGTCGCGCACTCGACGACGAAGAGCGATCCGTGCGGCCCCTTGCCCTCGTAGGTGACTTCGGAAATATCCGCGGCGTCCTTGCCGGCGGCGCGCTTGATGGCGTTCTCGATGTTTTCCTTCGAGAGGTTCTGCGCTTTCGCGTTGTTGATGGCGACCCGCAGCGTCGCGTTGGATTCCGGGTCCGGGCCACCGCTTTTGGCGGCCATGGTGATGGATTTGGCGAGCTTTGGAAACACCTTGGACATCGTGGCCCATCGCGATTCCTTCGCCCGGCGGCGGCATTCAAAGTGTCTTCCCATGGTTTTTAAAAGGTTGCGGGTGACCGGCGGATCACCGGCGGGCGGCGATTAGAGCAGTCCGGCCGGGAGATGCAAGTGAAGTCAGGAGGCGGAATCTCAAAGCACCGGGCCGAGCATCGCGACCGTGTTGTTGATCAGCCTGCGGCGGATCGGCCATGCGGCGACGTCCCCGGCGGTCACCGGATGCGAGGTTTTCAGGAAAAACTCCTGCCGCCCGCGCAGGGTGGTGGTGAGGGCGGGGTCGTAGAACAGAATGTTGTTCTCGTAGTTCAAATCAAAACTCCGGCGATCCATGTTTGCCGATCCGATGAGCGTCACCTCGCCGTCCAGCGTCAGTGTCTTGGCATGCAGCAGCCCGCCTTCGTATTCGAAAATCCTAACACCCGCAGCCAGCAGCTCGCTGTAATAACTCCGGCTTGCCGCGCCGACGATCCATGAGTCGTTGCGCGCCGGAAAGATGATCGTCGTCACCACACCGCGGCGGGCGCTGGCGCACAGGGCGGCCTGCATCGATTCGTCCGGCACGTAATACGGCGTGGTGATGAACAGCTCGCGGCGGGCGGCGTACATCAGCGTTTCGAAAACCTCCGGCATCGCGGAGTGGCGCACGGTGGGGCCGGTGCCGATGACCTGCGCAGTGATGCCGGGCTCGCAGGCCGGTAGCGGCTCCTTCAAAAATTTCGTTAGGTCCTCGTCCACCTCTGCCATCCAGTCGCTGGCGAAGAGATGCTGGTTCTGGCGGGCAATGGGCCCGGTGAAACGCATCATCACATCCACCCATGGCGCGAATTTCGCCTTCACCAGGAATTCCGGGTCGGCGCAATTCTGGCTGCCGCAGTAGGTGATGCAATTGTCGATCACCACGATCTTGCGGTGGTTGCGCAAATCGACGCGGCCAAGAAGCGAGCGCAGAATCGGGATGCCCGTCGGCAGGGCAACGGCGAGACGCACGCCTGCCGCTTTCATGGATTTCCAATGCTCCGAATCGATGAGCGTGCGAGATCCGAGCCCGTCGGCCATGGCGCGGCAGATGACGTTTCTAGCAGAGGCTCGTTTCAAGGCTTCCACCATTTTGAGCCCGTTGTGGTCCGGTAGCCAGATATAGAAGGTGAAATGCACGGTCGACGTCGCCCCGTCGATATCGGTGATGATTGATTCGATGGTGGCGTTGGAATCCGGCAGCAGTACGGCCTGGTTTCCACCGACCGGTTCGAAGCCGTTCACCGAGTGGCCGACGCGGAAAAGCGGCGAGTGGATTTCCGGAATCTCCGGCAGGGCGTGCCCGTCCCGCATGCCCGGCGCATCCGCCACGTCGGGCAGTCGGTCCAGCACCGCGCGCACCCGCTCGCGGCGACGGCGGCCGATGTTGGTCTCGCCTAGCAGGATATAACCGATGATGCCGACGACGGGCAGGATCACGATCACCACCACCCATGCCACCCGCGACGCCGGCTCGCGGTGTGGCCGCAGGATCGCCCTCGCGACGAACGTGAGGTGAAACAACAGCAGCCCTGCGGTGGTGAGGCCGGCGAGTGTCTCGTTGGGAATCATCGCTAGCAGCTCAGCCGGCGACCTCGATGGCGACCTTGCGGGCCTTCAGCGCCTCGACGATGGCCGCCTCCGCCTGGAGCAGGGCGTAGGCCGCGACGAGGATGGCGTCCACGGCTTGTTGCTCGCTCTCGTCGGCGTGTTTTTCGAGTTTGCCGATTTCCCGATCGGTTTTCCAGTCCTCGAATTTGGAAATCGCCTGGGAGGCGGATTCCTCGATGAACTTCTTGATGCGCTGGCCGGCGTGTTCCGCCTGTTCGCGCTTGGCTTCGCATTCAGCGAGCGTTTCCTTGAGTCCGGATTCCAGGGCCACCACTTCGGTTTCGGACGAGGTTTTCAGATGCCGCACGGCCTTCGCCAGGCTGGCTTCGGCGGATTGGATTTCCCCTTCGAGGTTTTTTCGGAATTGTTCGAGTCGGTCGTTCATGGCGTTGGTGTTGGTTAGATGTTATCAACCGCGGCGGATCTTCGAGCCTTCGAAAAGGATCATCATCCGGTAAACCCGCTTTTCCCGGGTCTCGATCTTGCCCGTGGCGAGGTCGAAGCGCTCGGGCACTTCCTGGCGGTGGATGTCCACGCTGGCCCGGAAGCCGCGCTCGGAGAAGATGTCGATGAGGATGGTGATCGCCACCGGGTCGGTGAAAAGCTTCTCCTCGGTGTTGATCATCGCCCGGCCGCTGACGGCGTAGCGCTTGATGATGGGCATCATTTTCCCTTGGATGAAATCGACCACGGACTTGAGCAGCTGCGGATGTTCTACCTGATAGCCGTCCAGCCGGTTGACGAGTTCCTGGCGGGCCTCGCGGACGAGTTCGTCGGCCAGCGGGATGTGGCGGAGCGTGTCGTAGGTGCGCGGGTCGAGCTCGAGCGAACTCTGATAGGCAAGCTCGCGGATGATGTTCTGCTGGACGACCTCGATCGGCGCCTGGGCGTTGATGAAATGATAGTGGAAGATCTGTTTGAGCGAGACGAGCGCGTCGTAGGTCTTCTCCTTGAAGGTGCGGTAGCGGTTGCGGGCGAGCTCGGGATCGAAGTCGGTGGTGCGTTCCTCCTCGAGTTCGCCGACGCCGGATTCGCGGACCTCGGCGTTGTGCACCAGTGTTTCACGACCGCGCTTGAGCTGGCGTTCGATGCTTTCCGCCTCATCGACGAAGAGCACCATGATGTGGAACGTCGGCTGCCGGAAGCGGTGCGCTTGCGGGGTGTTTGAAAAGTCCCGCCGGAGGGAAATCATCTGATCGTAGAACATCTTGAGGCACTCGACCTGCACGGTGGTCCTGGGAAATCCATCAAGCACGGCACTGTCGCGGAATTTGGATTTTAACAGTTCTCTCAGCAGCAGCCGGAGCACCTCTTCGTCGCCGACCATGCCGCCGCCGGCTTTGATTTTCTTCGCCTCCGGGGAGTTGAGCAGCTCGCTGATGACGATGGGCGGGGAGGAAATTCCGCGGATCTTGCGGATGAATGAGGTGTTAGTTCCCTTGCCGGAGCCGGGGGCACCGCCCAGCAGGATGAGTTCTTTGGGGAAATGGAGGTTTTTCCGGCCAACGTCCTGTTCCAATTCCTCCCACACCCGTTTGAAAATCAATTGGGCGTCCTTGATTTCAAGGTCGGGAGAGGCGGGTGGAGGACTTGGTTTCACGGCGGGAGAAATTAGACAGCATAGCCCGGCGGCGGTCCAGAGCATCGCGCAAGAATCTCGCAGCGACTCATGGTTTCCCCAACGCGGTGGCCAGCGGCGAGGGCGAGAGCTCGTCGGCAGCGGCGTTTCGCAGTGAGGAAACCGTCGCTGCGGGATCGAGCCGGTTGAGCGGCAGCATGGCGTAGCCCG
Source organism: Akkermansiaceae bacterium (assembly GCA_041736495.1). GTDB lineage: Bacteria > Verrucomicrobiota > Verrucomicrobiia > Verrucomicrobiales > Akkermansiaceae > Luteolibacter. The sequence goes on along the minus strand of JBGSTM010000164.1, from coordinate 19,319 downwards.
CGCCGATGTCCACGCCGTCGCTGGTGCGCATCTCGAAGTGCAGGTGTGCCGGATAGTAACCGTTCGCCGTGCCGACGGTGCCGACTTTTCCGCCGCGCGGGACGAGTGCGCCAAGTGTGACATCGATGCGGTTCAAGTGCGCATACATCGAGTGCAGCGGCCGCCCGTCAGGCGCGGTGTGCGCGATGACGACGAGTTTTCCCCATCCGGGCGACGGTTCGCCGGCGTAGAGTACCAGTCCGTCCGCGGTGGAGAAGATCGGTTCGCCGAGGTCGGTATTCATGCCGCCGATGCCGTTGAGATCGTCGCCGGTGTGGTGGCCTCCGCGCTTTTGGTTCATTTCCCAGAATTTCTGAGCGTTGTAGACGAGCCCGCCGTGTTCGGTTCCCAGCGGCGGGTCGAATCGAAGCGCGCGCGGGATTTGGGCGGTCTGCCAGGCGGAGAGAAAATGGAAGCGGTGGTCCGGGTCGCCGGTTGCCGGCATCGAGAGCGGCGAATCCGCGTCGATCTCCGCGGGGGGGCGATTCAGGTAGAACGTCGCCGCTCCTGCCACTGCGGCGAGGACGAGAAGGAACAGGAGATTCGTCGGGCGGACGCGCATCTCGTGGATACTCGGGATTCACCGTTGAACAATCAAGATCCTCGTTTAGGCCTTTCCATCTTTGACAATCCCACGCCGTCGCGACAGTTTCCCGGCGAACACCTCCTCAAATCAATCTTATGGCCTACGATCTCATTGTCATCGGTGGCGGCCCTGCCGGCTACGTCGCCGCCATCCGCGCTTCCCAACTTGGAAAAAAAGTCGCCTGTGTCGAAGCGGATCGCGCCGGAGGCACCTGCCTCAACTGGGGCTGCCTTCCCACCAAGGCCCTCCTGAAAAACGCCGAACTCTATCATACGCTGGCCCACCGCGCGGCCGAGTTTGGTTTCAAGATCGAAGGATTTTCCTATGACTGGAGCACCGTCATCGGCCGCTCCCGCAAGGTTTCCGACCGCCTCGCCGGCGGCATCGAGTTCCTGTTCAAGAAGAACAAGGTCGACTACATCCGCGGCATCGGCTCCATCGAAGGCACCGGCAAGGTCGGCGTCATCGGCAATGACGGCAGCCGCACGCTTTACGAATGCAAGGACATCCTCGTCGCCACCGGCTGCAAATCCCGCGGCCTGCCGAACCTCCCGTTCAACGGCACCAGTGTCATCGGCTCCAAGGAAGCGATGATCCTCGCCGAGCAGCCGAAGGAAATGATCATCATCGGCGCAGGTGCCATCGGCGTGGAGTTCGCTTACATTTACAACGCGTTCGGCACCAAGGTGACCCTTGTCGAAATGGCTCCGCGCATCCTCCCGGTCGAGGATGACGAAGTCGGCGACGCACTGGAGAAATCCCTCATCAAACAAGGCATCCGCGTCCTCACCAACACCAAGATCACCAATGCGGTGGATAATGGCACGTCCGTCTCCCTCACCGTCGAAGGCCCCAAGGAAAACGGCACCATCAGCGCGCCGATCTGCCTCGTCGCCATCGGCATCCAGCCCGTGCTTCCCGGCGGCCTGGCGATGGAACTCGACCGCGGCTACATCAAGGTCGGCGACCGTTACGAAACTTCCATCCCCGGCGTCTATGCCGCGGGTGACATCACCGGTCCGCCATGGCTCGCCCACGTCGCTTCGTTCGAGGCCGTGCAATGCATCGAAGGCCTCTACGTGGAAGGCCACAAACCTCGCAAGGTGAACAATTTCCCCGGCTGCACCTACTGCCATCCGCAGGTCGCTTCTGTTGGAAAAACCGAGCGCGCGCTCAAGGAAGCCGGCATCGAGTATGTCGTCGGGAAAATCCCGTTCGTCGCCATCGGCAAGGCCATCGCCTCCGGTGAGCCGGATGGATTCGCGAAGCTGCTCTACGGCAAGGAACACGGCGAGCTGCTAGGCGCGCACATCATCGGTGAGAACGCCACCGAACTCATCGCCGAAATGGGCCTCGCCCTCGACCAGGAGCTCACCGCCGAGGAGATCCACGCGACGATCCACGCCCATCCGACGATGAGCGAAGTCATCCACGAAGCGACCCTCGCCGCCGAAGGCCACGCGATCCATTTCTGATCATGCGTGACACGGGCATTCCTGCCTGTTCTTCAAACGCCCTCTCCGGTTCACCCCGGGGAGGGCGTTTTACTTGATTCGGTTTTCCACTTGTTGGCCCCAATCCCTGCGGCTAACTTTCCGCCGTGGTTGATCCCTTCCAAGAGCCGCTGAAAAAACGAGTCGGAGGCAGCCTTTCAAAACTGCCGCCCCTTGCCCGGCTCGAAATGCTTCGCCGGAACGCGTGGATGATCCGCAAAATCCCTTGGGCTCCGCCCGCCGATGATGGAACCCTCGTTCGAAAAGTTGTTGGTCTTGCTCGCTGAAGCGGGGGTGGACTTCATCGTGGTCGGCGGAATCGCCGTCTCGATTCAAGGCTACGTGCGACTCACGGAAGACGTGGACTTGCTGATCGACGGCAGTCCTGAAAACGTGGACCGCCTTCTCACCCGCCTTGCCGACTATGGAGAAGGCTTCGCCAAGGAACTCTCCGTAGAGGATTTCGATGACGAAGAAGGAGCCATCCGGATCGTCGAGGTCACGGAGCAATGCCAGATCGATATTTTCACCCGCATGTCTGGCAGGCGTTACGCCGACGTGATCGAGGATGCGGATCGGTTCGAAGTCGGCGGTCAGCAGATTCCTGTCGCTTCGAAGAATTCATTGATCGGATGGAAATCCGTTTCGGTGCGTGAGAAAGACCGGTTCGATGCCGATGCGCTGCGCCGTTTGCAGGAAAATCCCAAGGCTTTTGATTGAGAGCTCACGCTACATCCCAGTGGATTCATCCACGTTCACGAGGACTCGGAATTCCGCGCTCCAACTCATCATATCTCCCACAACTTCCGCAACGGCACCGCCGGATGCCTTGACCCACCGATGGGCAGCACATCCCATCCGTCGTAAAGCACGCAGCCGCCTTGGAAATCTTTTCCACATTGGTCTGCCAGACGGTCCAGTCCGCGGCCGTCCTTCGCGTTCACCGAGCGGCTGGCCTTGACCTCGATGCCCCACACTTTTTCTCCCCGGGTGATTACCAGATCCACTTCCACCTGATCCTTGTCGCGGTAGTGCCAGAACCTCAGGTCCTGATCCGTCCACGCCGCCTGGGCGATGACCTGTTGGATCACGAAGGACTCCAGCAGATGCCCCATCCGGTCGCGGCGGCCCAGCCAGTCTCCAGCGGATAGATCCGAAAGCGTTGCCGCCAGTCCGCTGTCCACGAGATGGATTTTCGGCGTTTTGATCAATCGCTTCGCCGGATGCCGGTGCCAGCTTGGCAACGAACGGATGAGAAACAGCCGCTCAAGAATCGCCAGATAATGATCCACTGTCCCGCGATGCAGGCCGAGTTCCTTCGAGAGGCTCGTCACGTTCAGCAACGAGCCGGTGCGCAGAGACAGCATTTCCAACAACCGCCCGACTTCCCGGGCATCCTTCACTTGCGCGATGTCCTGCACATCCCGGTCGATGATCGATTTCAAATACTGCCGATGCCACTGCCGCGCGCGCTCCGGCGAACGGGTGAGCGGCTCGGGATAACCGCCCGACACTACGCGATGCGGAAGATCCGGCGAGAAATCCTCACCTTCACCGACCATCGGCGAATTGCGGAGGCTGCCATCGAGGAACTGGCGGAGAAAATCCCCGGCATTCCGCTCCTTTTCCGACTCGGTCAGCGGCTGCAGCGGAATCACTTCCATCCGCCCCGCCAATGACTCGCTGACACCGGGAAGCAGCAGCAGATTCGCCGAGCCCGTCAGCAGGAAATGCCCCGGCCGCCGGTCCCGGTCCACCGCGCGCTTGATGGCTGTGAGCAAAGCCGGCACCCGCTGAACTTCATCCAAAGTCACCCGCGCGGGCAGCCTCGCCACGAATCCATCCGGATCCTCGCTCGCCGCGCGGAAATAGGCGTCCTCATCCAGCGAAATGTAGCCACGTTCCTTTTCCAGCGACATCGCCAAAGTCGTTTTCCCACACTGCCTCGGCCCAAGCAGGCAGACCACCGGCGTATCCAGCATCGCCTCTCGCAAGGCACTTGCGAGGGATCGGGGATAGATCAGTGCACTGCCGTCCATTTGTCGGTCAGGATAGCGTCCAATTGTCGGTTGTAAAGCCGTCTGATTGTACACCAGAGTGCCGGCCAATTGTCGGTTGCTCATACAACCTGCTTATTTTCAGGGGAAAAATTTCCTATTCAACTCCGGGAGACGCGAACGTGGTTTGAGAACGCTTCTTCACCGTGTAGTCATCCCGCACTCGAAACTCATGCGCACCTCCCATCTCCTCATCCCCGGAATCTGCATCTTCGCCGGTCCACTGATCTCCGCCCCCATCACCTACCCGAAAACCCGCAAGGATCCCGCCGTCATGGACATCTATCACGGCACCGAGGTGAAGGACCCCTACCGCTGGCTGGAGGACGATAACTCCGCCGAAACGAAGGCCTGGGTGTCCGCCCAGAACGCGGTGACGGAGGGTTTTCTCAAAACCATCCCGCAGCGCGACGAGATCCGCGAACGGCTGAAAAAACTCTGGAACTACGAGCGCATCGGCCTGCCGGAGGAGGAAGGCGGGAAATGGTTCTTCACGATGAACTCCGGCCTGCAGAACCAGTCGGTGCTCTACGTGGCGGATGCACTCGACGCCGAGCCGCAGGTCCTGCTGGATCCTAACACGATGTCGAAGGACGGCACGGTCTCGCTGGCTCGCGAGCAACCGAGCGAGGACGGCAAGCTGCTGGCCTACGCGACCTCCGGCGGCGGCAGCGACTGGCAGGAAATCCGCGTGCGGAACATCGCGACCGGCAAGGATCTGGACGATCACCTGAAGTGGGTGAAATTCAGCGGCATCTCGTGGGCCAAGGACAGCAGCGGATTCTACTACAGCCGCTACGACGCTCCTAAAGAAGGCGCGGCCCTCACCCAGACGAACGAATTTCAAAAGTTCTACTTCCACAAAATCGGAACCCGGCAGGACCAGGACGTGCTCATCTACGAGCGCAAGGACCAGCCGCGATGGGGAATCGGCGGGGGAGTGACCGAGGACGGTGACTATCTGATTTTAAATCTCTCGCAGGGAAGCGATCCGAAAAACCGGGTCTTCTACAGATCCCTAACTACGCCGGATGCGCAGGTCGCCGAGCTTCTGCCGGATGCCGATGCCGACTACGGCTTCATCGGAAACGATGGTCCGGTATTCTATTTCAAGACCGACCTGGACGCGCCGCGCCACCGCGTGATCGCCATCGACACGCGGAATCCTGAACGCAAGGAGTGGAAGGAAATCATCCCGCAAGCCGACGAGCCGCTCGACGAAGTGAGCAAGGTGGGTGGGAAATTCATCGCCACCTACATGAAGGACGCGAAAAGCCGCGTGGTGCGGTTCGACGGCGACGGAAAGAACCCGAAAGAGCTCGAGCTCCCGGGCATCGGCACCGTCGGCGGATTCCGCGGCAAGGAAAAGGACACGCGTGTCTTCTACGGCTTCACCAGCTTCACCGATCCAGGCGCGATCTATCAACTCGATCTGGCCACCGGCGAAAGCAAACTTTGGAAAAAGCCCAACGTCGGCTTCGACAGCGCGGCCTTTGTGACCGAGCAGGTGTTTTTCGAAAGCAAGGACGGCACCAAGGTCCCGATGTTCATCGTCCGCAAGAAAGACGTGCCGATGGACGGGTCCAACCGCGTGTTGCTCTACGGCTACGGAGGATTCCAGATCAGCATGCTCCCCGCCTTCTCCGTGCAACGCGCGGTCTGGCTGGAGCGCGGCGGCATCCTCGCCGTGGTGAACCTCCGCGGCGGCGGCGAGTATGGCGCGGATTGGCACGAAGCCGGAAAGGGCGCGAAAAAACAAAACGTCTTCGACGATTTCATCGGCGCGGCGGAGTCGCTCATTCAAAAAGGCTACACAAAACCGGCCAACCTCGCGATCCAGGGCGGCAGCAACGGCGGATTGTTAGTCGGTGCCTGCATGACCCAGCGGCCGGAGCTTTTCGGTGCGGCGCTGCCGGCCGTCGGCGTGATGGACATGCTGCGATTCCAGAAATTCACCATCGGCTGGGCGTGGGAAAAGGAATACGGCAGCTCGGACAAGGCGGCGGATTTCCCGCTGCTTTTCAAATACTCGCCCTATCACGCGCTCAAACCCGGCACCCGCTATCCCGCTACGCTGGTGAGTACGGCGGATCACGACGACCGCGTGGTTCCCGCGCACAGCTTCAAGTTCGCAGCCCGCCTGCAGGAGTGTCAGGCGAAGGACGGACCGCCGGTCCTGATCCGCGTGGAAACCAGCGCCGGCCATGGAGCCGGCACTTCCCTATCAAAAGTCATCGACCGCACGGCGGACGAGTGGGCGTTCCTGGAAGCCGTGATGCCAGGGGGAAACCCCAGATAGGAAACGGCAGAATGCTCCTCACTTCCCGCGCACCACGATTTTTTCCGCCCTGAGCCAGCGTCGTAAAACGGCGGAATCCTGGGTGAGATTTCCAAGCATCCGCCAGCTCGAGCGCTGGAGCACCGCCGCTTCCTCCTGGCCTTCATCGACCACGCACCACGGCCGCGAACCGGAGGAATGAACGAAGCGGAAACCCTCGCCGCCGACGACGAGAAACGCCACATGCGTGTCCAGCCCGACGATGTAAATTCCGGGTTCGCGCCTGTCCACTTCCGCCGCGAAGGCTTGATACTCCTTGCCCACACTGAGGTCACACGACTCCTTCGGCAGAAAACTGCGCAGGATGTTTTCCGAAGGCTGCTGCGCGAGCTGATAGCGATCCAACTGGAATCCGGCGTCCTTGAGCACCGTCGCCACAAAATAACCGCAGGCGATTTTCCCGGCGCCAGGGCCCTTTGCGGTGCCGTTGAAATCCCAGGGAGTGCCGAGCCAGCAGCGCATCATGGCTGGCAGCGCCTGCTCCAGGACCACCCGCGCATCGGCTTCCACCACCGCGCGCTCGGCGGCGGATTTCGCCTTCCGGTGGCGGGCGGCGAGATCTTTCCGCCAGCGTTCCAGATCCTTGATGAGTACGGCATAGGCCTTGGGATCCGGTCGGTGCAATGCCTGTTCCGCGCCACCCGCAGTTGCCCGCCACAGGTCTGCCAAGGGTGCGCGGAACCACCAGCCCGCGAATCCGCCGATGGCGAGGATCGGGATCAGAAGCAGTTGGCACCTTCGCATTCCCGAGACTGGAGCGGTTCCGGCTTCCTCACAAGCCCGGTGCTTAACCCGCTCAGGTTATGGACAAGGTAAATACGCAGGGTGATTCTGTCCAACCGCCGGAGTTTCCGGCTCCTTCGTGATTCATGAAAAACCCGATTTTCAAAACCACCCGGATTCTTGTCGCGAGCCTGCTTCTAGGCAGCGTCGCCATGGCCCAGCGGCAGATGGAAAACCTGAACCGGGGCGTGGTGGCCGTGAAAAAAAGCAGCACCCAGATTTATGTGAGCTGGCGGCTTTTCGGAAATGATCCCGCCGGCGTCGCCTTCAATCTCTACCGCTCCGCAAACAGCGGTGCCGCCACCAAGCTCAATGCCTCGCCACTGACCACCACCACCGACTTCACCGACACCCCGGCGAGCCTCTCCACCACGACTTATTCCTATTTCGTCCGCCCGGTCATCGGTGCCGTAGAGCTGGCGGATTCCGAAACCTCCACCGTCACTGCGACCACCTCCGGATCCAAACAATATCAATCCGTCCCGCTACGCGCCGACACCGGACCGAACGGCCCCTACGATGTGAAATTCTGTTGGGTCGGTGATCTCGACGGCGACGGCGATTATGATTTTGTCGTCGACCGGCTTTCCACCCTCGGCGAAAATGAACAATTCCTCGAAGCTTACACCAACGAAGGCGTCTTCCTCTGGCGCATGGCCATGGGGCCGAACAGCGTCAACCAATACGCCTACGAACCCGGCTCCTCCGCCATCAGCATCGGTGATACCGACAATGTGACGGTCTATGACATGGATGGCGATGGCCGGGCGGAAGTGCTCGTCCGCACCGCCAATGGCGTGACCGTCACCAATGCGGTGGGTGTGCAGGTCTCCACCATCACCCACGCGAGTGACACCACTCAGTTTCTCTCGGTGATCGACGGCCTGACCGGTTCCGAACTCGGTCGCGCGACCATGCCTAACGCATGGGCCGTCCACGGCACGCTCACCAACAAGGCCATGATCGCCTACCTTGACGGCAAGCGCCCGAGCGTCGTCATGTATGGCTACAACCGCGCTAACAGCGGCGCGTTCTATCGACAGTTTACCGCTTTCGATTTTCGAAATGGCAACCTCACCCAGCGCTGGACGCTTCCCCAGACATTCCCCGGTTCCGAGGGCCACCAGATCCGCATTGCGGACGTGGATAATGACGGCAAGGACGAAATCTGTGATCTCGGCCACGTCATCGACGACGACGGTACCCAGCTCTTCAATGTCCCGCTGCTCACCCACGGCGATCGCTTTCACATCGCCGACATCGATCCCGACCGCCCGGGCCTGGAGACCTATGCCATCCAGCAATACAATCCGGCCAGTCTGGCCACCGCGCTGTTCGACGCCGGCACCGGGGCGATGATCAAGAAGTGGTATTCCAACAGCCCCACCGACGTCGGCCGCGGCATCGCGCTGGATCTCACCGCCACCCACAAGGGATATGAAATGTACAGCACCCAGCCCGGCATTTTCAACGCGAAGGGCGAGCGGATCTATACGAACAACCTGTGGGCTCCGGAAGGTCTCTGGTGGGACGGCGATCTTGCCCGCGAATTCATCGACGGCGCGGGCTCCGGTGCCTTGAACCCGGTGATCAACAAGTTCAATCCGAATGGCGGAGGCGTCGACCGGCTGTGGACGCTTTACAATGACAACGGCGACTACAGCACCCGCCAGGCCTATGGCGGACGGCCCGCCTTCTGGGGCGATATTCTGGGAGATTGGCGGGAGGAGCTCGTTCTTGTCGCATCCGACAAATCCGAACTCCGCGTCTATACCACTGCCATCGCCGCCACGAACCGCCTCTATACCTTGATGCACAATCCGCAGTATCGCTGCCAGGCGACGACGAAGGGTTACGTCCAGGCGAGTTATGTGGACTACTATCTCGGCTACCACATGCCGTCCGCGGTTCCGCCGCCGGCGATGGTTCCGTCCACGCTCACCTGGGCGGGCGGAACGACATGGGATTCCGTCGCTCCGTCATGGAAAAATGCGGCCGGAGCCACGGTGGCCTACTCGCCGGGGGACAGCGTGCTGTTTGATGTTTCCGGGTCCAACGCCTCATCCATCGCGCTGACCGGCAGCCTGTCGCCCGCCGCCGTCTCGTTTTTCAACCCGCAGGCCTACACGCTCGACGGGACAGCCGGCAGCCTAGCCGGCAGCACGACCTTCTCCAAATCCGGTGCCGGGAAAGTCACTCTAACCGGTGTCCATTCCTACACCGGCACCACGACCATCTGGGACGGTGCGCTCGTCGTAAACGGCCAGCTCTCCTCCAGCCCCGTCATCGTCTGGGGTGGCATCTGGGGCGGCGCGCTTGCGAAGGGAAATACCGGCGGCCGCCTCGCCGGATCCGGCAACGTTTCACAGGACGTCTCCCTCCAATACCGCGGCGCGATCACTCCCGGCACCGGCATGGGAAATGCCGCCACCCTCGCCCTCGGCTCCAGCCTGACCGCCGCCGACGGCTCCGTGCTCGCGCTCGATCTATCCGATGATCCCACCGGTACCACCAAGCCAAACGACCTCATCACGGTCGCGGGAAACCTCGATCTATCCGGCACGGTGGCCATCCACATCCACACCCTGAATTCCATCCTCGCTCCCGGCACGTACACCCTGCTGACCTACGGCGGAAACCTCACCGGTTCACTCTCGAATCTCGCCATCACCGTGCCCGACGGCACGCCTTACACCCTGGCAGCGGGCTCGGGCGCCATCACCCTCACCATCGCCGCCACGCGCGCTCCGGGTGCGGTCGTCTGGCGCGGCACGACTGCCACTTGGGACCTTGCCACCTCCAGCAACTGGCTGCTAGGCGAAGCGCCCTCGGTCTTCGTCTCCGGGGATACAGTCACCTTCGACGACACGGGCATCGCAAATGCCGCGATCAACCTCGCCGTCGCTCTTCCGGTGGCCGGCATGACCGTCAGTTCTTCCGCCAATTATGTCTTCAGCGGTCCAGGGGCCATCGCGGGCAGCGGCGGACTGGTGAAATCCGGCACCGGCACGCTGACCCTATCCAGCACGAACACCTACACCGGCCCCACCACCGTCACGGGCGGAATTCTGGAACTGGACAATCTCAACGACGCCGGCAGCCCCAGCTCCATCGGCGCGGCCGGTGCCGCCTCCTCCAACCTCGTCCTCAACGGCGGCACGCTCAGGCTGGTCGGTGCGCAAACCCACACGAACCGGTCCATCACCCTCGGTGCCGCCGGCGGGGCTCTGGCCATCCCTTCCGCCTCCGCCTCGCTGCAAATTTCCGGCTCGCTCACCGGCACCGGCAGCCTCACGAAGACCGGCACCGGCACCCTCATCCTCGCCGCCGCTAACAATCATTCCGGCGGCACCTTCATCACCGGCGGCACGGTCGCCCTCGCTTCCGACAGCGTGAACGTCTCCGGACTCGGCTCCGGTCTCGTCACCCTCAACGGCGGCACCCTGTCGATGACCAACAGCACCGGAGACAACAATTCCCCAAACAGCGCCTGGCCGCTCAATGTCCCGACAGGTTTCTCCGGACGCCTCAATGCCGACGGCCGCTGCACGCTGTCCGGCGCGCTCACCGGTGGCGGCGATTTCACCTTCCACACTCCCTTCATCCGCACCGATCTTACGGGAAACTGGTCCGCCTTCACCGGCCGAATCTTCGTCATCACCGATGCGGATGGCGGGGACTTCCGCATCAGGAACTCCGCCGGATATGCCGGCGCGCAGTTGGATCTGGGAGACGAGGTCTATGCCTTTTATAACAACACCAGCGGCAATCTCACCCTCCCGATCGGAGCGCTTTCCGGCGCTTCCTCCTCCTATCTGGCAGGAGGGCTCTCTTCCGGCGGAACCATCACCTGGCAGATCGGAGCTAGAAACCAGGACACCACCTTCGCCGGGGTGATCGGCAACCATACCGGTCCGTCCGCACTCACCAAAGTCGGCACCGGCACGCTCACTCTTTCCGGAGCCAACACCTACACCGGCGCGACCATCGTTTCCGCCGGCCGCTTGCGAATCGATGGCAGCAGCAACGCCACCAGCTACACCGTGCAGAACGGCGGCACCCTCGGCGGTTCCGGCACCATCACCGGCAACGTCACCGTCCAGGCCGGCGGCGGGCTTGAACACGGGATTGCCGGTGCGCCCCCGCTGGCGATCGCCGGAAATCTATCATTCGACTCCAATGCCGTGATCCGCCCCGTCGCCGGCGGATCCTTCGCGGTGGGCACCTACACCGTTCTCACCTACTCGGGAACCCTCTCCGGCACACCCACCCTCGAGTGGCAGGCTCCGGCAGGCTCCTTTCTGATCGGCACCTTCGACCTCTCGACCCCCGGCGCGATCACCATGACGCTGGTCGAAGGCGGTCGACCGCCGGGACCCGTGACCTGGACCGGCAGCACGAATTTCAACTGGGACACGGCGACAGGCAACTGGACCAGCGGAGGTTCGCCCACCGCTTTCAAAACCGGCGACAGCGTTTCATTCACCGACTCCGGAAACGCTGCTTCGGCGGTCAATCTAACGTCGAACGTCCAGCCTGCCGCGGTGATCGTGAACTCCACCCAGAACTACACGTTTTCCGGGGGCGGGGCCATTACCGACCCGGTTTCGGGGGTCGGCACGCTGACCAAGTCCGGCAGCGGCACCCTGACTCTCAGCACCAACTCAAACAGCTATTCCGGCGGCACCACCCTGAGCGGTGGAACGTTGAACCTCGGCTCAAACGTGAACTTCGGCACCGGAGGCATCGGCACGGGAGGTGTCTTCTTCGAAAGCGGCACCCTCACCCACTCGTATGCCGCCGCGAACACCTTGCTTTATACCCAGGCGATGTCGGTGGCGGCCGGGAAGAGCGGCACGATCGTTACGCCTAACCGCTTCCGTTTGAACGCCCCCGTGACAGGAGCGGGAACCCTCAACATGACCATCGGCACCACCGTTTCACGGGCGGATTTCCAGAACAGCTTCTCGGGCTTTTCCGGCGACTTGAACCTCACCGGCTCCGGCGGGATCCGGGTGGGAATCACCTCCCTCGGCACCAACCAGCCACTGTTCGATGCGGCAGGGTGGGCGAACACCACCTTGAGCATCGATGGAGTCACGGTGACGCCCACCATCACTTCCGCAAGGACCGTACTGATCGGCGCATTGACCAGCACGGGAGCCACCGGCAATCTCGCAGGAGGCACCGCGGGAAGGGCAACCTTCTCGGTCGGCGCGAAGAACCTGGATACGACGTATGCGGGAATCCTCAGCGGTGGAAATGCCGCCCTGACCAAGACCGGCTACGGGATTCTCGTTCTATCAGGTAATAACACCTACACCGGCCCCACCACCGTGACCTCCGGAAAACTCTCCGTCACCGGATCCCTCGGTGCCACCGCCGTGACGGTCGCCAGCACCGGCACCCTCGGCGGCACCGGCAGCATCGCCGGAACGGTGGCTTGCAATGGCACCCTCGCCCCCGGGGTCGCCGCAGGTACCCTCACTCTATCCGCCGGGCTCACGCTGGTCTCAAGCAGCACGCTGGCGTTCGACCTCGGTGCTGTTTCCGACCGCGTCGGCGTCACTGGAGATCTAACCCTGGACGGTACCTTGAATGTCACCGCCGCTCCCGGTTTCACTGCCGGGACCTATACGCTCGCCACCTACACCGGCACCCTGACGAACAACATCCTCAACGTCGGCACCCTGCCCTCAGGCTACACCGCCACGGTCAACACCGGCACCGCCGGACAGGTGAGATTGATCGTTTCCCCGGCGAACACCGCCCCGCAGATTACCGTAGCAGCCGCCGCCTCACCCTCCACGATCACCTCGACCACCACTGCTCTAACCGTAGTCGCCATCGACGACGCGGGCGAGGGCGGCCTCACCTACACCTGGTCCGCCACCGGTCCGGCTGCGGTGGCTTTCTTTCCCAACTCCACCAACCCGGCGAAATCCGCGACCGCCACTTTCTCGGCACCTGGCAGCTACACTCTCACCGCAACAGTCACCGACGTTCCCGGACTTGCCGCGGTGAGTTCCACGACGGTCACCGTTGTGGCCCGGACTTTTGAGGCCTGGGAGTCCGCCGCGTTCACCCAGCAGCAGATCACGGCCGGCGAGTCCGCCATGACGGCGGATCCTGACAGGGACGGCCTCACCAACCTCGCGGAATACGCGCTCGGCACGCTTCCCTACATCTTCACCCCGCAGCCAACCTTCATCTCGGACGCCACCTCGATGTCCATGATCTTCCAGCGGCCCTCATGGATCGGAGATGTGAACTACCGTGCCGAAGCCTGTGGCGACTTCACAAATTGGAGCGCTCTAACACTGGAGGTCCTCACTCCCGGAACGGATCCGGAAACCGTGCGGGCGACCTACACCTTGCCAGTCCCCAAACCAGCCATGGGTTTCATGCGCCTTCGATTTGAGAAATAAACCGTCCCGTTCCTCAACCATGCGCCTTCTCTTCATTGCGGCTGCCATGTTGGCATTTTCATACAAGGCCGCGGCGCATCTCGGGAACGAAAACAACACCGAGATCCGCGTTTATGCCGATTCGATGCGACTGGTGCTCCGGACGTCGATTCCCTTCGCCTGGTCGCTGTTAGGAGAAAACGCTCCTGCCATGGCCGACGGGGCGGGGCAGGCAGTCGCCAGGTCCGGACTGGTGGATGCGGCACCCGCGCTCGTGAGCGTCACCTCCGCGGGATCGCTGATGTCGCCCACCCAGGTGGACTGTCTCTTCGAGGTGCCGGACGATGTCGCGTTCATCTTCAATTTCAAGCGCCCCTCCGACTGGCCGGTAGAGGTGAAGATGGAGTTTTTCGACCGTCTCGGCGGTCTGGAGATTGGGACGATCGCTGTCTTCGACTACACGGCCTCCCGCTTCGCACGGGACGTGGAACCGTTTGCGCAAAGGGTGGTGGATCGGAACCATCCGGCACTATCATTCACTCTGGAACATCCGATCGTTCCTGCCGGACCGGAGCCAGGTCTAACATCATCTGCCGGGAAGCCGGTTCGGGCAAGGCCCTTTATCGTTAGCTCGTTTCTGCTGGCTGGCGTTCTGGGTGTCGGGTTGCTTGCCTACCGCAGGATTGCCGGCCGGTAATCCATCCGCCGGCCCGGCATTCCGGGCTCAAGCGACAGGATGATGTGACACGAGCTGCGCCAACACGCGCAGCCACCCCGCTAACAATCCGTGCCGACCCGGTCCTTCGACCTCCAGCCGCAGATCCGGCAGGAGATGGGCGGTGGCCATCAATGTTTCTCCCTTGGCCTCGTGAAGAACGATGGAAGCGACAGTCTCCGAGGCCATCAGATATTGCGGCGTCGCTTTTTCGACCATGATCACGCTGCTCCCGACCCGGTCCAAATCGGGAAAGACACCCGGCTGAAAATCCGCTGGAGAGACCCCTTCGATGGCGCGGAGGGCGAGCAGGTGGCTGCGGAATTCCCGCAGGGATTTTTCCACATGGCCATCCGCCGCCCGTGGGATGACCACCGGCAGCGTGAGCATGGTGAATCCCGCAGCATCCGTTCGCGGGAGGCCTGCCCGCAGCTGCTCGACGACCACAGCATCCGTTCCCGTGGCCTCCGCCAGTGCCTGACCCCATGCCCAGATCAGGAGGGTGGCGGTGGTGGATTCCACCTCAAGCGCCACGGCGTCGAGCCGTTTCCGGAAACCAGCACCTAGGAACCGCAGGGCAGCGCCTTCATCGGTTTCCACGGGAATCGGCCGCTGCGCGGGTGGCAACTGGAAATCCCGGCGGAACATCCGGTCTGCCAAGGCGATCGCCTCGGCGGTGGGTGGTTGCCATTTCGCCAGCGCAAGGTCCGCCGCAGCTTGTCCGGACTGTCTTGCTAGAAACGCACGCAGGATGGTGGTGATCGAGCGGCCATCCAGCAACGCGTGGTGAAAGGTCCAGAGAAAGCGGCCGGTCCGGGGCCAATAACCGGCCCGCCACGGGACTTCCCCGGGAGCGAGCAGGGGACGATGCCGGTCGGCGGATCGCCATGCCTCCCACGAGTCGGGCGTGGTTTCCCACCTGCGCAGTGGATCCGGCGGCCTCGCGGGCCCGACTCCGGAAGGTTGTCCGTTTTCCAGCGAAAAAGCGATCCGCAGTGCCTCGGTGCGGGTCACCGTTTCCGTCCAGGAGGTTTCCACGCGAGCCCGCCACGGGCCGGGGGCGAAAATGATTTCCACCTGCTCGACATGATGGCCGGCGTCCCGTTCCGCCAGTGAATCGCGCAGCATCACGAGTTGCAAGGGGGCCAGGACAGGCGATGGGTTATTCTCATCAAACATCTGCCGGCGCAGAGTGGACCCGCCGGCCGGAATCCACCAGCGAAACCACGGCACCCGGCAGGCCGCCGGTCGCAAATCCCCGCTCGACCTTCGCTGCTTCATCCGATATCTCGTCTGCCATTGAAAAGCCCCCTGACACAACTTTCCGAAGGGAATCCCGACCAACCGGTGACTGCGGTGAAATCGCCGTGCTCGCGACGTTGGTCGCTGCCCGAGGTGCGCATTGTGCTGGTCTATTTCTTTCTCGCCAGCGCCTGGATCATCGGGTCCGACCTGTGGCTCATCGGAGCCACGAAGGATCCCAACGAGTCCGTTGCGATCCAGATGCTCAAGGGGTTGAATTTCGTCATCACCACCGCCATCCTGCTTTTCTTCGTCCTGCGGCATTCCTACAGCGGATGGCGGCACGCCGAACAGCAGCGGGTGGATGGCATCGACCATGCGCGGGAGCGGTTCCGCAGCCTGTCGTCCCACGTCCAGACCCTGCGGGAAAACGACCGCGCGGAGATTTCCCGTGAGATCCACGACGAGCTCGGGCAGTTGCTCACGGGCATCCAGATGCAGCTGCGGTTGATCGAGGACCGCCTCTCGGACCGTGAGGACCGCACCTTGAATCCGCTCATCGACAAACTGGTGGAAACCTCCGAGCTGGTGGACACCACCATCAATTCCGTGCAGCGCATTTCCGCGGGGCTGCGGCCCAGTTCGCTCGACAATCTCGGACTCGCGACCGCCGTGCTCGGAGAGGCGGAACTTTTTTCCGACCGGACCGGCATCCTGTGCGAGGTGGAAGTCGGCGAAATTCCCGAGCATCTCCCGGCAGAGGTCGCCACCACCGCGTTCCGGATCTTCCAGGAGTCCCTGACCAACGTCGCCCGCCACGCGGAGGCCCGACAGATCGAAGCCGCACTGTCTGTCACCGAAAACGTGCTCAAGCTGGTGGTCGCAGACGACGGCAAGGGCATCGATCCGTCCATCGTCGAGGATCCGAAATCCCTCGGCCTGATCGGCATGCTCGAGCGCGCTGCAAACGTCGGCGGGCTGGTGGTTTTCAGCAACCGCCAGGACAATGGCACCTCCGTCACTCTAACAATCCCGCTGCCCCGGGCCAATCCCGCGGCCGGCAGATCCTCACCCGGATTCCTCTCATGAAAGTCCTCATCATCGACGACCACGCCATCGTGCGACGCGGCATGAAATCCTTGCTGGAAGAACATTTCAAGGACGTGGAGGTGGGCGAGGCCTGCGATGCGAAGACCGGAATCGTCGCCGTGATGCGCGATGCGTGGGATCTGGCGATTGTGGACATCACCATGCCCGGGCGGAACGGCTTGGAGCTGATCCAGGAAATCAAGGTCGACAAGCCCGCGTTGCCTGTCCTCGTGATCAGCAGTCACCCGGAAAAGGACTACGCCCTCCGCGCGCTGAAACTGGGTGCAGCCGGTTACGTCTCCAAGCAAAGCGCCGCCGACGTGCTCGTCACCGCGGTCCAGCGGGTGCTTTCCGGTCGCCGCTACATCAGCCCGGCACTCGCCGAACAACTCGCCGGTGCTCTCGCCGGAGAACCCACCGGCACCTCCCACGAGACGCTCTCGAATCGCGAACTCCAGGTGCTCCGCCTGATCGCGCTGGGCAAATCCATCAAGGAAATCAGTTCGGACCTCGCTCTCAGCGCCAAGACCGTGGCCACCTACCGCAGTCGAATCGCCGAGAAGATGGGCCTGTCGTCGAATGTGGAACTGACCCGCTACGCCATGCAGCATCATCTGGTGGATTGAGGCCGCCGTCGCAAAATTTGAGGGAGTGTAGGGAAAATTGCCTACAAGCCAATCCCGTCATTGCCTACAAGAAATAGAGCACATCTCCACTGTAAATCCCGCGATTTTCGGCCATAGTTTTTCTGTTGGCTATGTGTTCATAGGCTTTGCCCGAGTTCCGCAAGTGTGGGTTGCGGTGAGGCAATATTAGGAACGCCGTCTTTCCGGGGGGGAGGGCGGCGTTCTCTGTTTTAGGCCATGTCGGGAAACCAGGCCCCGGCCTGTTACGTGTCGGTGGCTCCATTGAAGCCTGATGCCGGGCATGCCGCAGTGGCTGCGCGGATGACTTTTCGGAAATAGGCGGGCCCCCGGACTTGGCGCTTGGAAATGAGGATTTCAACCGCTATCCCCAAGCCCATGCATGACGCCCGCATCGACGACCTCGCCCGCCAGCTTGTCCGCTATTCCACTTCGCTGAAAAAGGGCGAAAAAGTCCTCATCGACCTGCACGACGTGCCGGACTCCATCGGCCTGGCCCTGATCCGCGAGGCCCGCGCCAAGGGAGCGTTGCCTTTCATCCGGGTCCACAAAAGCCGCCTCACCCGCGAGATGTTGAAAGGCGCGGAAGACACGCAGTACGAAATCCTTGCCAAGCACCTGCTCGCCGAGATGAAGGACATGGACGCCTACATCGCCATCCGCGGCGGCAACAACATCGCCGAGAACTCCGACGTGCCCGCCGACCGCATGCGCCTCGCCATGCAGCACATGCGCCCGGTGCTCGACCACCGCGTCAAGAAGACCAAGTGGTGCGTCCTGCGCTGGCCGTCATCCTCGATGGCCCAACAGGCGGGCATGAGCACCGAGGCGTTCGAAAAATTCTACTTCGACGTCTGCCTGCTCGACTACAAGGCGCTGCTTCCCGCGATGAACGCCCTGAAAAAGCTGATGGACAAGACCGACTGCGTCCACATCAAGGGCCCCGGCACCGATCTCCGGTTTTCCATCAAGGGAATCAACTCCATCGTCTGCGGCGGAAACTACAACATCCCCGACGGCGAGGTTTTCACCTCACCCGTGCGCGATTCCGTGGAAGGCCACATTTCCTACAACGCGCCCACGATCTATCAGGGAATTCCGTTCGACTCCATCCGCCTGGAGTTTTCGAAAGGGAAAATCATCAAGGCCGAAGCCGGTTCGCGCACCAAGGAGCTCAACAAGATCCTCGATAGCGACGACGGCGCGCGCTACATCGGCGAGTTCGCACTTGGTTTCCATCCGGCGATTCTCGAGCCCATGCGTGACATCCTTTTCGACGAGAAGATCGCCGGTTCCTTCCACTTCACCCCCGGCCAGGCCTACGAAAACGCCGACAACGGCAACCGCTCGCAAGTCCACTGGGACATGGTCAACATCCAGCGCAAGGACTGGGGCGGGGGAGAGATCTGGTTCGATGGCAAGCTGATCCGCAAGGACGGCGTGTTCCTGGTCAAGGCGCTCGAAAAATTGAATGGTTAGGTTGACGGCGCGCATCCCACCGGATCATCCATCACCGTGAACCGGACCGTGGAAACTCCCCAGTCACCGGGCAAGCCCTTGCTGTCCGAAAGTCGGCTGCTGCTCCTGCTCGCCGCGGTGCAGTTCACGCACATCATGGATTTCATGATCATGATGCCGCTTGGCCCGCAGCTCATGCGCGAGCTCGACATCACGCCGCAGCAGTTCGGCGGGCTGATCTCGTCCTTTGCGATCACCTCCGGCGTCGTCGGGCTGGCCGCCGCACCCTTCACCGACCGCTTCGACCGGCGGAAACTTCTGTTATTCTGTTATGCCGGGTTCACGCTCGCCACCCTGGCGTGCGGGCTATCCGAAAGCGCCTCCACGCTGTTCTGGGCGCGCGGCATCTGCGGCGCGTTCGGCGGGGTGAGCGGGGCGACGATCATGGCCATCGTCGCCGACGTCGTC
>JBGSTM010000163.1:0-4446 GCA_041736495.1 Akkermansiaceae bacterium | reverse complement strand
GCCGCTGGTGGGATTGTCACGGCAAGTGGCGAGGTCGTCATCACGGCCGGGTATGCTGCGATCGGGCAGGGATTTCGCGCGCCGGAAAATCCCGGAGACAACACTTACTTGCCATTTCAGCAGGATCCTGCGATCCCAAGTGCTGCATTCCTGCTCCCTCCGACACACGGTTCTGGAAGCCTATGGGTGAGTTCTGAACTCATTGATCTCGGCACGCTTTCGCTACAGAATATCGGGCAAGCGTCCTTTGATGCGAATCGGGGAGAAGTCCGCGGCAACGGCACCCTTCACATCGCCGGCGATCTAGCGATTTCAGGTTCCGCAATCTACCCAACTACCGGCAGCCGGTTCTCGGTTTTTGCTTATGATCACGCCACCGGAACCGGAAGCGTGACCTTCAAGTCTTCCATTGCGGGCGCGGCTCCTCTTTCGGCCGGTGGGACGCTTGAAGTTTATGCCACAAACATCCGGCAACTCGGAAATCTTCGGGCACCGGGAGGATCGATTGTCCTCGGCTGGGATGGCACGGATCTCGATCCTTCGGATGCCGATCTCGACTCGCCGTTCGATCCGATTGCCGGCTCGACCATCGCAGCCCCAATTACCGCCTCCGTCACGCTGGGGGGGCAAAGTGTTACTTCCGTTTCGCTGATCTCGGCAGATGGTTCGGAAATAATAGTTCCATATGGCCTGAGTCCCGACGGCAGATCATGGATCGATCCGAGTGGCCAGAACGTCTCGCTCAGTGGGATTAAGGCCAAAAATGTGGTGGTTTCTGGAACAGACTTGAGGATGGAGTCAGGATCAATTGTCGATATCCGCGGCGGAGGGGATTTGCAGGCCGGACGTTGGATTTCTGGCAACGGAGGCAGCGTGGACCTTCTTGGCACCGCAGGTTCCGCTTGGATTGCGGGAGCCGAATATGAAGCGGGCGATTTGGTCACCTATCAGGGTCAAACCTGGTCCGCGCGGATCGGCAGCAGCGGGGAGATACCGGACATCAACCGCTACTGGACCAAAGTTGCCGAGTCATTCGCCATCATCCCTTCGTCGTCCCTGTTGTATTCGCCATTTGGTGCCTTTAACACCGGGCGAAACGCGACGGCTTCACTTGGAGGGAATCCCGGCTACGTCGAATCCGGCCTGACTGTGGGTGATACCGTAACTCTGGACTCGGTTGGCAGCATACCCGCAGGGACCTACACCCTGCTTCCCCGCAGCTACGCCCAGCTCGCCGGAGCTTATCTGGTCACCCCGCTTGCATCGACCGGAACTGGCACCGTAAGAGCAGCGGACGGATCCTTTCAAGTTTCTGGTTTTCTTGGGAATGGTTTTAGTCAGTCCGAGTCGGTGCAACCCAACCGGGCTCGTTTTGAAATCAGTCCCGCAAATGTGTTTGGGCAACGTGCCGAGTATCAGCGGTTCACAGCCAGCAACTTTCTCGTGGAACTGGCCAACTCGGCGGGTGCCTCGGGAATTCAGCGCCTTCCGGGCGATGCCGGCAGTGCGCTATTTCACGGAAACACCGGGCTGACAATCGCTGGTCGGCTTTTAACCTCGTCGCCGGGTATTGGCGCATCAGTGGACATCAGCAGCTTCGCAGATATTCGAGTCACTGGAAATGGCCAATCATCTGGGGCAACCTCACCGGGCACGGTGTCGATAAGCTCCGGAATCATCGATTCATGGAATGTTTCGAGCCTTCTCATTGGCGGAGTGCGGCGCACCGCGGCAGATGGCTCCTCTGTGATCGAAGTCCGCACAGATAACCTGACTCTCGCGAACGCCGGTGGCAGCCTGAGTGGCCCCGACATTGTTCTTGCAGCGAACGAGACGTTGGAGGTGGCCGCTGGTTCCTCCATTCGAACCTCGGGAAGTTCTGATTACCAAGCCGAGTCCCTGTCCCTTTCCGGCGATGGATCCCTCCTTAGAGTCAGCGCTGATCCTGAGGCAATAGTCAGTCGAACCTCGGTCACAAACTCTGGATTGGCCAAACTTTCGATCGCGGATCGCTCGGATTTCCAAGGTGGCTCGATCATCCTCGACTCCACGGGCGAGATGTCTATCGCGCCGGGTGCCAGCTTTGCCACGGATCGTTTCGTAATCGGTAGCGGCAGCATGAGCTTGCTTTTGAACGACAGCGTTGCGGGACCTTCCGGCAGTGGTCAGCTGGTTCTCGACGGAGCCGCGTTGGACAGTGTTTTCTCCTCTCAGAATGTGATGCTTCGCAGCTATGGTAGCATTGATCTTTACGGGGCGGGCTTGATTGGTCGACAAGGACTCGGGAGCTTGGAACTTTCCGCTTCTGCGATACGCGGCTTCGACCAGGCGGGTGGGACTGCCACCATCACCGCCAACTCTCTTGTCATCAACAATTCCCTGAACTCTGCTCCGGTGGTGGAAACCGGATTGTCAAGCGGGGCGCTTCAATTCCTCGGCGATGAAATCCTGCTGGGCGAGAATAGCCTTATTGTTTCCGGTTATGACATGTTGACGCTGGGAGCGTCATCCAGTTTGACCGTCGGGAATACAGGCTCACTCCACACCATTGGAAACCTAGCGATCAACAGTCCTCTTGTCACCGGCTCGGCGGGTGCCCGCCACTCGATTTCTTCAACAGGCACTTTGGCGTTGGATGGATCGTCGGCGCAATCGCCAGCCAGGGACGCGCTTGGTGCCAGCATCTCGCTTCAAGGCTCTGCGATCCGCGTGGATACCGCGGTTCTACTGCCCAGCGGGGAAATCAACCTCAGCGCGACATCGGGCGACGTCACCATAGGCGGAACCATCTCAGTCGCCGGAACTTCCAGACAGTTCAACGACCTGACCCGTTTCACCAACGCCGGACAAATCAATCTGGTCGCCAGAAACGGCAATGTCATTCTCAACGAAGATGCGGTCGTCTCGGTAGCCGGCGATTCTGCTGGTGGAGATGCGGGTGTTCTTCGGATCGAGGCGGTGAACGGGAGATTGTCGAATCTGGCGAACCTTGAAGGTGTGGCCACCGCTGGCTTTTCCAGTGGTTCCTTCTCGCTGGACATCAAATCTGTCGATTCGACGGGCGCAGGGTCTCTTTCAAACCTGAATACCCAACTTGAATTGGGCGGTTTCACTTCGTCACGGAACATCCGGATCCGCACAGGCGATGTACTGATTGATCACCTGGTGCGCAGTCGCGATTTCTCGCTGTTCGCGGACGGTGGTTCGATCCTTGTCACCGGTGGGATCGATGCTTCCGGCGAGACCGGAGGTGCCATTGCGCTTGCGGCTCGTGGCGACCTCACCATCGCATCCGGCTCAGTGCTCTCCGTGGCGGGGAAATCATTCAATAGTGCGGGGAAAGGTGGTTCGATCCTTTTGGAAGCTGGAACCCAAAAGGACGGGGTCGCCAATACGGCTGCCGTTCTTGATCTCCAAACCGGTTCGAATCTCGACCTCTCCGTCAAGGATTTCGTCGCCGGCGGCTTTGCCGATCGAGGCTCCAGTGCGTTCTTCGGGAAATTCACCGGTACGCTCCATCTGCGCGCCCCGCGTTCCACCGGCAATGATGAACTGGGAAGCGCATCGATTGGCAGCCGCATCACCGGGGCCTCGTCGGTTGTGGCCGAGGGCTACAGGATTTATCAACCCACAGGCGGAGTTCTCGATGCCGTCTTGAAGAATCAGATTCATGCCGACAACAGCGCCTACCTCGGCATTAATGGGACGGCAGGTGGAAATTCCGTTGTGATCCGCTCCAGGCTCCTCGCCGGCAATCCTGATTCTGCTTCCTTGGAATCGATCCTGGTAGTCGCGCCAGGTGTCGAGATCATCAATCCAAGTGGCAACCTGACACTGGGACTCGCCAACCCCACCGGGACCAACAATGCTGAGGCGCTCCACACTGGAGACTGGGATCTCTCGTCTTTCCGATACGGTGAAGACGGTGCGCCGGGCATCCTGACGCTCCGTGCTTCGGGTGACCTCGTTTTCAATAACACCCTGAGTGATGGTTTTACCCCGATCACGCAGGGCGCGGCGAGTGCATTCGCCGACAACGGACACTCCTTGATGTGGCTCGCTACCCTTGCAACCATCAATGAGTCCCTTCCGACAAATACCCAATCCTGGTCCTATCGTTTGACTGCCGGTGCGGACATGGCCTCGAGTGACTTCCGCAGTGTTCTGCCAAGTGAGGAACTCGAACTGCTCCATCCGGGCGGCGGTTCAATCCTCGTCGGTGAGTTCTTTCCGGCCGTTCCCAATCTGGCGTCCACTGGAACCGCAGCTGCTGTAGGCTCCAATGGGCAGACGGCGGATACGATCCGAATTTCCAACAATACAACAAACCGGGGCAATCGTTTTGAAGTGATACGCACCGGGACCGGTGACATCTCCGCCAGCGCGGGCAGAGACATTCAGCTTCGCAATCAGTTCTCCACCATCTACACGGCAGGCGTGGCGCTT
>JBGSTM010000071.1:0-10338 GCA_041736495.1 Akkermansiaceae bacterium | reverse complement strand
GCGGCGACCGCCGGCGGAAGCGCGGGAAACGCCCGGTGCGCGTAACTCCCCAGCGCCAGCGCCGCCAATGCCGTGGGTGCCGCGAATCCCACCACCGCCGAAAGCAAACCCGCCGTCCATCCCAGCGACGGATGATAGATTTTCCCGAGGAAATGATACTCGCCGCCCGACCGCGGCAGCGCCCCTGCGAGCTCCGCGTAGGAAAGCGCCCCGCACAGGGCGACCAACCCGCCCAGAACCCACACCAGAAGAATCCCCGGCCCGGACGGAATGTCTTCTACCTGATAGCCAAGGCTGGTGAACACCCCCGTCCCCACCATGCTCGCCACGACCAGGGCCGCCGCAGGCAGCGCGCCGATTTTCGAAGGTGGAGAATGTTGCATCGCCGGCGATCGATATCCGATCCTGATTCGGGAATCGAGCGCGAACCTTGAAAGCGGTCAGCGGGTTTTCAACTTGAGCACGGTGATGGAAGTGGGTGGAAGCGTGTGGGTGAAGGTCGGCTTGAGATCTGACAGAGTGGATTTCACCGGAACGACTTTGGTGGGCTCGGCCAGCGAGTTGGTGGCATCCGGAGCGGCGGAAAGCGTTTCCACCTCGGCGGTGGGCGCGATTTCGCCGACTCCCTTGAACTCGATGGTGAGCGGCCGGGCGGTCTCCCGCGGATTGACGACTTTCACATAAATCATGCCGTTCGCGCTGTCGCGGGTGACGGTGCCCTGAAGTTCGCCGCCGGTGAATGTCGCCTTGAGGATCGAGTCGCCGACATTGCGGCTGAACAGGCGGAACGCATGGTAACTCGGCGCGCCATACGCGTTGAGCCCGTCGTAACCGATGAGATCGGGACGCCATTGGTATTCGTTGAGGTTCACAAAAAGCGGGGCGTAACACTGCATCGTGACGAGGTCCGAGTTGCGCTCCATCGCGGCCATGAACGCGGCGTCACCGATGGCGGCCTTCATGTTAGGAGTGGCGGGCAGGCCTTTCGAGCGCTTGTCCCAGGGCGGGAAGCTGGTTTCGTGGGCAGCCCACTCGCCGACAAAAATTTCCGGGCCGTTGCGGTCGTAGTTGTCGAAATGAGTGGGTGAATCCTTGAGGAAGGCTTCCGTGTTGCGATAGTAGTGTTCGTCGAGGACGTCGGGCTTGCGGCTGTGGACGCGCATTTTTTCAGGCTGCTCGTTGCCGATGGAGGAGATGCACTTCAAGTCCGGATAGTGTTTCCTGATGGCATCGGCGAACTGGGCGTAGCGGCCGTCGTAACTGCCGGATTTGTCGAACCAGTCCTCGTTGCCGATTTCCACATAGCGGAGCTTGAACGGCTCGGGATGGCCGTCCCTCGCCCGCAGCGCGCCCCATTTCGAGCTAACGGGTCCGGTGATGTATTCGATTTCGTCCAACGCGTCCTGCACGTAGGGTTCGAGATCGGGGCCGGGTTTCACGAACGCGCCCTTGAGCGAGTAGCCCGCGTAAACTCCCAGCAGCGGCTCCGCGTCCATGTCTTCGCACCAGAGGAGGAACTCCATCAGCCCCACGCCGTCCGTCGAGCGGTAGCCCCACGGGCCCGGGTGCCCGCTGCGACCGCTGATCGGGCCGAGTGTCTTCTTCCAGTCGAAGCGGGTTTCGATGGTATCGCCTTCCAGATAGTTGCCGCCGGGGAACCGGAGAAACGCGGGTTTGAGATCCACGAGCATCTGCATGAGGTCGGGGCGCAGGCCGTTAGGACGCTCTTTCCACGTTGGTGGAAACAGCGAGACCAGCCCGAGCCAGACGGTGCCGGGCTGGTCCAGCGTGAGCACGAGTTTGGCTTTCGTCGTCGGAGCGACTTGCCCGGTGACCAGTTCCAGATCGTAGGATTTCCACTCGGCGGATAGATCCTGCGTCGCGGCTTGTGCGAACACGGTGGCGCCGTCCTCACTCACGATGGAGACGGTGACGGGCCCCGCGAATCCCGCAGTGGCCTTGGCGTGGAAATTCGCTCGGTAGCGTGTCTCCGGCTTTACCGGGATGCCCCAGTAACCGCCGTTGGAAACACCGCCCGGCACGGCGGTGACCTCCACCCGCAGACTGATGGGAATGGCGGTGTTAAGCGGCATCCTGGAATCGAGCGTGATCGTGGCCCCCTGAGTCGGAGCCCAGTGCATGGGCTTCTCGGGATCATCGAGGAAAGCCCGGTTGCGCACGAGTTCGGCGTAGAGGCCGCCGTCGTAGCAGTAGTTGATTTCCTCGGTCATCAGGCCGTAGTGCATCGGGCTGACCTTGCCGGTGGGCGCGCCCGCTTCGATGACGAGAGTCGCGGGTTCCTGTGCTTTTCCTTCGGCGACGATTGCTTGTCCGAAGAGGAACGAACAACCCGCGAGACTGAATATCGAACGAATGGTGATAGAGTTCATTTTTCCACTGGGTTAAACCTCGGAAGCGTCTCCCGAACCGCCGTTCCTGAAAAGAAACAAAGCGCCAGTCGCAAAAACTGCGGCGAATATCAGAGAAGCCGGGTGGATCGCAAGGCACCCCGATTGCGGTTTGACGAATCCGTTCCCAGGCTTCAGCTTCGCCGGGATGCCTGATTTGAAGCATGTGCTCTTTGTTTGCACCGGAAATACGTGCCGCAGCCCGATGGCGGAGGGTTTGTTCCGGAATGCGGTTGCCGACCGGACCGATTTCGAAGTGAGTTCCGCGGGAGTTGCCGCGTCGAAAGGAACTCCCGCGAATCCCGAGACCGTCGCTCTTCTCAAATCACGCGGGGTGTCGCTGGACCGTTTCGGGAGCCGACAGGTCACCGATGCCATCCTTTCCAAAGCGACGCATGTGTTCGCGATGACAGTCAGCCACCTGCAAACGCTGGAAGCCAGATTTCCCCAGCATGCGGACAAATACTACCTGGTCTGCGAGTTCGCGGAGACCGCGGGCAACAAGGTCGGCACCGGCACCGACGTGCCGGACCCGATCGGCATGGGCCGCCGCGCCTATGAGGAGGTGGCGGACACGTTTGATGTGGCGATTCCCACGATCATCGCCTACATCGACCAGACATGGAAACCGGTCGGGGATTAAATCATCCCGAGTTTCATTTTCCCCTCTTCGGAAATCATCTCCTGGTTCCAGGCGGGATCCCAGACCAGTTCGACGCGGGCGTCGTCGATGCCGTCGATGGTCATGATCTTGGCCTGCGCGTCCGCTGCAATGACCGGGCCCATGCCGCAACCGGGCGCGGTGAGCGTCATTTTCACCGCCACGGTCTTTTTGCCCTCGGCTTCCTCGATGATGCAGTCGTAAACGAGACCGAGATTGACGATGTCCACCGGGATTTCCGGGTCGAACACGCCCTTGAGCTGGTGCCAGACCTGCTCTTCCAGCGGGGCGTCCTTGAGCCGGACAACTTCCGCCTGTTTTTTGAGTTCTTCCTCGGGATTCACGCCGAGCGCGTCGGCATCCTGCGAGGAAATCCGGGCGAGTCCTTGCGAAGTGGCCACGGTGTAGGTGCCGCCGAGGCGCTGGGTGATGAAAACGGCGGTGCCGGCCGGCAGCGAGAGCGTGTCCCCACTCGGGATTTGAATGGCGGCGACTTCGCGGGTGAGCTTGATTTCCTCGTGCATGCGCGGAGTTAAAACCAGCACCCCGGCGACGGCAAGGGATGAGTTTCATCAATGCCCCCGCGGACTGGGCTCCTCCCGCAAATGCGCCATTCTGATCCGCGCCGTAAGGCTGGACAGAAAGAAGCCGTATGGCTCAACTCGCCCGAACCTTGGAACCCAGCGATCTATGAACCAAACATCCCATTCCACCCGTCGTGACTTTCTGCGCATCTCCGGTCTTGCCGGAGCTGCCATCGGGTTTCCCACCATCATTCCTTCCCGCGTGCTGGGTGCCGATGCCCCTAGCAAAAAGATCAACGTGCTGCAAATCGGCTGCGGGCGCATCGGCCGCGACATGGACATGCCGGGGATTCTCCGCCAGAAGGACGCGCGGTTGGTAGCGGTCTGTGATTTGGATTCTTTGCGGCTGGAGGATGCGAAAAACATGGTGGAAGGCCACTATCAGAAAAATGACCTGCAACTTAAGGTGGGCACCTACGGCGACTATCGCGAGGCGCTCCAGCATCCGGACATCGACGCGGTTTCCATCAGCACGCCGGACCACTGGCACGCGGAACCGGTGGTGGCTGCGGCCATGCTGGGCAAGGACATCTACGTTCAAAAACCGCTCGCCATGACCGTGACGGAAGGCCGGGTGGTCAGCGACATCGTCAACAAACACGGGCGGATGTTCCAAATCGGCAGCCAGCAGCGCTCATCCCCGCAATTCCGCATCGCCTGCGAAATGGTGCGCAACGGCAGGATCGGAAAAGTCCGCACCGTGAAGATCGGACTGCCGAGCGATCCTTCCGGTGGCAGCACGGTGGAAGTGCCGGTGCCGTCGAATCTCAACTACGACATGTGGCTCGGCTGCACGCCTCTGGCCCCCTACACCGTGGACCGGGTGCATGCGCAAGGGGCCGATACGAAAGCCCGCTTCAACGGCCGTCCCGGCTGGTTGCGCATCGAGAGCTACTGCCTGGGGATGATCACCGGTTGGGGTTCCCACCACGTGGACATCGCCCACTGGGGCATGGACACGGAACTCACCGGCCCCATCTCCGTCGAGGGGAAAGCGGAGTTTCCCAAGTCCGGGCTCTGGAATGTCCACGGCCCCTATCACATCGAGATGAAATACGCCAACGGGGTCACCGTCATCATCGACCACAAGTTTCCTAACGGCGTCCGCTTCGAAGGCGACGATGGCTGGATCTTCGTCACCCGCGGTGCCGAGCGCATCACCGCCTCCGATCCGATTCCGAAAGGAGCCGCCGCCAAGGCGCTGCAGGCGAGCAATCCGGACATTCTCACCGACCCGCTCGGTGCCAATGATATCCGGCTGCACGCGAGCCCTAACAACGACCACCACCTCGACTGGATCACCAGCATCCAGACCCGCAAGCCGGCAGTGACCACCGCCGAGATCGCCCACCGCTCGACGAGCGCGTGCATCCTCGGCTGGATCGCGATGAAAGAAGGACGCAAGCTAACATGGGACCCGAAGACCGAAAAATTCGCCGGTGACGATGCGGCGAACGCCCTGCTGAAACGGCCGGAGCGCGCCCCATACGGACTTTCCAGCCTGAAGATCAGCTGATCAGCGGCCGGTCCATTTTTTCCAAGCCGCCTCAGCCTCCGCAGCGCCGATGTCATGGTCTGCGGCGATGAGGCGGTATTTCCGCCTGGATACGGCGGGATGGGCGTCATCGAGAGGCAGCGCCTTGTCCTGCACCGGATTGAAGTTGATGAACGGCGCGCCGTTTTCCGCAGAAGCATTCCAAACGCGGAGTTTTTCGGGAAACGCCGCATCACTCAGGATCAGCACCGTGGCGGTGCCGGTCGGAGTGGCCCCGCTGACGAGCGCCCAGCGGGCTTCGGTGCCATTGGCGTCCTCACGTCCCTTGCCGCCGCTGGTGAGCATGGTGCTGTTGTCCTTGTTCCACGCCGCAGTGCCGCGCCAGGAAAAGCCGCTGTAGCGGTAGTTCATGATCTTCACCGGTGCCTTGCCGGGTTTCTGTTGGATGTCCAGATCGACGATGCAAGCATCCTTTTCGCGGACGATGGAAACCAGCGCACGCTCGTGGATCGCCACCTGCGGAGGCGCGCCCGGGGACTTGATGATGATTTCATTGGTAAACTCCCACGCAAGTCCGCCGGGCTTGGTGTCCAGTGACTTCACGCTTTTCGCGACATGCGCCCCCTGCCCTTCCTGGAGTTCCCAACAGTTATAGGATTTTCCGTTCACCTCGATGAATTTCCAGGGCCACCAGACGCCGAAGTGGTGCTTGTGGTCGCCCGGCTGGATCTGCGTCCATTCAAAACCGGAAGGAGTGCGCAGCGGATGCAGGAACGCACTGCCGGCAAAGGCCGCCCCACCCTTGGGAGACGCCAGTGGCGAAGCCTGCCAGGCGAGGAGGAGATCGCCCTCATGCAAGGCCTCGATCCTTCCGTCACTCTCCCGCGTGCTCCACGGGGACTCGCCAAACGCAGCCACGGATACCGCCAGACTGCCTGATGCCATGCAGAGAAAATTTCGTAGATTCATCAGCCCCGATACGTATCCAGCCGCGCCGTGCTTGCAATACCGGATTGATCCGCCTAGACCCATCACCCCACCCTTTTCCCTATTCCATTCTACCCGATGAAATTGAAACCCCTCGCTCTCGCCATCGCCGGATTTTCCGTCGCCACCACTCAGGCCGATCCGGTCAAGCTTCTCACCCTCGACCCCGGACATTTCCACGCCGCCTTGGTGCAGAAGACGATGTCCGATGGAGTTTCCCCCGTCGTCCACATTTACGCACCCGCAGGGCCGGACCTGGACCGTCATCTCGCATTGCTCCAAGGTTTCAACACCCGCGCCGACAACCCGACGAAGTGGGAAACCCAAGTCCACACCGGACCCGAATACCTCGAGGAAATGCTCGGCGACCGATCTGGCAATGTGGTGGTCATCTCCGGCAATAACGCGAAGAAGTCCCGATACATCCTCGAGTGCGTGAAGGCCGGCCTCAACGTGATGGCGGACAAGCCCATGGCGATCAATCCCGAGGGATTCGCCTTGATCGAGGAGGCCTACAAAGTCGCCGCGGAGAAGGGTGTGCAGCTGCTCGACATCATGACCGAGCGCCACGAAATCACCACCATGCTGCAGAAGGAGCTCTCGCGTTTTCCCGACGTCTTCGGAGAGCTTGAAAAGGGTTCCCCCGAGCAACCGGCAGTCACCAAGGAAAGCGTGCACCACTTTTCCAAGCTGGTGAATGGCGCACCGTTGCAACGTCCGCCCTGGTTCTTCGACCCGGCGCAGCAAGGCGAGGCCATCATCGACGTCACCACCCACTTGGTAGACCTCGTGCAGTGGGAATGCTTTCCGGGCGAGGTGCTCCAGCCGTCCGACGTGAAAATCCTGTCGGCGCGCAGCTGGAAGACGGCCATCACTGCGGAGCAATTCAAGAAAGTGACCGGACTCGAGTCGTGGCCGGACTACCTCAAGCCGCTTGTCGACGAAAAGGGCATCCTGAACACCCCGGCGAACGGTGAGTTCATCTACACGCTGCGCGGAGTCCACGCGAAGGTTTCGGTCCGCTGGGAATTCGAAGCTCCTGCCGGGGCCGGCGATACCCATGACTCGCTGCTGCGCGGAACCAAGGCTGCGCTACACATCCGCCAGGGCGCGGAGCAAGGCTACAAACCCGTGCTCTACGTCGTCCCTGCCAGCGCCAGCGACGACTGGAAAGCGGCGCTCGATTCCGCGATCTCGAAACTCGCCGAAAAATGGCCGGGCCTCGCAGTGAAAGAAACCAATGGAACTTGGGAAGTCGTCATCCCCGCCCAGTATAAGATCGGCCATGAGGCGCATTTTGGCCAAGTCACCGCGGCCTACCTCGGCTACCTGCAGGGCAAACCAATCCCTGAGTGGGAAATCCCGAACACGCTGGTGAAATACCGCACCCTCATGGATGCGTGGAAGCTTAGCCGCTAACAAAAAAAGAAGCGGTCCGACTGATCATCCTCTAGGAAAAACCCATTAACCCGGAGGCATCTCAGTCGAACCGCCTTGTCTTGCGACACAGGACAAATAGCACCGCACGTGCCAACTGTCTTGCCTTAGTTTTCGGATTTCGGTGACGATTCAGTCACCATGGTTGGATTGCCCGGCCCGCCCGGGTGCTAAACCCGCTTTTCCCGGGAATTCCTCCGGTAGCTGGCAGGCGGCACGCCCACCGAGTCGCGGAAATTCACCGTGAGCCGCTCGTTGCTCTGATAGCCACAGCGCTCCGCGATCAGGGCCACCGGCAGGTCCGTGGTGGTGAGCAGGCTTTTTGCACGTTCGATGCGCTCGTGCTGGATCATCGCATGCGGCGAGCGGTTGAGCGCCCCTTGAAATCGCCGCTCCAGCACCCGGCGGGACACGCCCACCCGCACCGCCCATTCCTCCACCGATGCGATCGTGGAAATCTGCTCTACCAGAAACTGCATCGCCTTCCTCACCAGCGGATCGGCCACCGCCTCGTAGGAACTCGATCCGCGGGCGACGATTTCCAACGGCGGTATGAGAACCGGCCGCGTCGGCGGCTTGCCGTCCCAGATCGCCTCCAGCGTGGTGACGACCTCCGCCGCCAACTGCCGCCATGGCAGGCGAATGCTCGACAGCGCCGGCCTCGCCATTTCGCAGACCGTCTCATCATCATTCGCGGAAATCACGCCCACGGCGAACGGCACTTCCAAGCCTGCCTGGCCCGCCGCTTCCAGCACATGCCGCCCCGTCGGATCGTGCGCCGTGAAGATCCCCAGCGGCGTCGGTTGCGCCGCCAGCCAGCCGACCATGTCCTCGTCCGGATCCCGCCAGTATTCGTCGTATTGCCGCCAGTTCCGGAACTCTTCCCAGTAAACCCGCACCTCGCCCACCACTGATCGGAACCCCTCCAACCGCTGCTTCGCATAATGTGCATCACTCCGACCCACAAACGCGAAATTTTTATAGCCCCGCGACACCAGATGCTCCGCCGCCAACCGGCCGATCGCCACATCGTCGATGTCCACGCTATAAACTCCCGCCACCGGCTCATCCGATGGCACCAGAATCACCGGGCAACCCAATCCCACCAGCGCCTCGGTCAGCCCCGGCAGCCACTCCGTGACGATCGCGCTGGGTTGCCATTCCCGCAGGCTGGCCAGCAGCAAGTCCGGCTGCCGGTAGAGATCGATGATCCAAAAATCGTAGCCAATTCCGGCGAAGGGCGCGAGACCGGGCGTGAGCCGCCGCACGTTCACCGAGGATTGCACCACGGCAATCCGGCGGGAGAGGTCGGATTCAAAATGTCGCATTTCATCAAGAAGCTACCGGAATTTGCGGTAGCAATGCCAGCGGATTTTCAGATACTTTGCGGTTGGTCGTGCCCGTTGCGCGTCCATTTGAATCAACCCAACCACCACTTGTCATGAACACATTTCCCTGTGATGCAGTCACCTACGAAGGACCGAGCTCGAAAAACCCGCTCGCATTCAAACACTACAACGCCTCCGAAACCGTCGCCGGCAAGACCATGTCCGAGTGGTTCCGCTTCGGCTGCGCCTACTGGCACACCATGCGCGGCACCGGCTCCGATCCATTCGGCGCAGGCACCGCCGCCCACCCGTGGGACGATGGTTCCGACTCCATCGCTAACGCCCAGAACCGCGCCCGTGTCTTCTTCGACTTCATCGAAAAAGTCGGCATCGACTACTACTGCTTCCACGACCGCGACGTCGCCCCGGAAATGGCCAATCTCTCAGCTTCCAACAAGGCTCTCGATGCCGTCGCCGACGTGCTCGAAGAAGAGCAGAAGCGCACCGGCAAGAAACTCCTCTGGGGCACCGCCTGCCTCTTCGTCCACCCGCGCTATCAGCAAGGCGCCGCCACCAGCCCGAACGCCCAGGTCTACGCCTATGCCGCCGCGCAGGTGAAAAAAGCCATGGAAGTCACCCATCGCCTCGGCGGCGAAGGTTACACCTTCTGGGGCGGTCGCGAAGGCTACACCACCCTGCTCAACACCAACATGAAGCGCGAGCTCGACCACCTCGCGCGCTTCCTCCACATGGCCGTCGATTACAAAAAGGAAATCGGCTTCACCGGCCAGTTCTACATCGAGCCCAAGCCGCAGGAACCGACCACCCACCAATACGACTCGGACTCCGCCGCCTGCCTCAACTTCCTGCGCGAGTATGACTTGCTGGAGCATTTCAAACTCAACATCGAGACCAACCACGCCACTCTGGCAGGTCACACCATGGAGCACGAACTCACCGTCGCCTACGAAGCCGGCGCACTCGGCAGCATCGACGCGAACATGGGCACGCCCAACGTCGGCTGGGACACCGACCAGTTCCCCACCGATCTCTATCTGACCACCCACACCATGCTCGTCCTCATGAAAATGGGCGGTTTCACCACCGGTGGACTCAACTTCGACGCCAAGCGCCGCCGCGAATCGTGGGAGCCCGTCGATCTCGTGCACGCCCACGTCGTCGGCATGGACGCCTTCGCCCGCGGCCTCAAGACCGCCGCCGCCATCCGCGCGGACGGCCGCATCGGCCAGTTCATCGCCGAGCGTTACAAGACCTGGGACAGCGGCATCGGCTCCGAAGTGGAAGCCGGAAAAACCACCCTCGCGGATCTCGAAAAATACGCCCTAACCAACCCCGAGCCGATGGTCGCCAGCGGCCGTCAGGAAATGATCGAAGGACTGCTCAACGAGTTCATCTAACCTGTCTCCTCCCCTCCCCC
>JBGSTM010000065.1:0-4140 GCA_041736495.1 Akkermansiaceae bacterium | reverse complement strand
AGACTGCACCGGTTGCCAACTCTGCGTGCAGGTCTGCCCCGCCAAGGACAAGAGCAACCCGAGCCGCAAGGCGCTCAACATGTCGCCGCAACTTCCGCTGCGCGAAACCGAGCGCAAGAACTTCGCCTTCTTCCTCGATCTACCCGATCCTGACCGCGCGATGCTTCGTGACGACGTGAAGTCCTCGCAGTTCATGAAGCCCTTGTTTGAGTTCTCCGGTGCCTGCGCCGGCTGTGGCGAGACTCCCTATCTAAAACTGCTCACCCAACTCCACGGCGACCGCCTGATGATCGCCAACGCGACCGGCTGCTCCTCGATCTACGGCGGCAACCTGCCCACCACGCCCTACACCACCAACAGCTGCGGCCGCGGTCCCGCTTGGGCGAACTCGCTCTTCGAAGACAACGCGGAATTCGGCCTCGGCATGCGTGCCAGCCTCGACCAATCCCGCGTCTTCGCCCAAGTCCTGCTGCACGGCCAGGCCGGCCTGCTAGGCGATGATCTCGTCACTGCCATCACCACCGCCGACCAGACGACCGAAGCCGGCATCGCCGCCCAGCGCGAGCGTGTGATCGCCCTCCGCCAGAAACTATCCGGCCAGGCTTCCCGCGAAGCCCGCACGCTTGACCAGATCGCCGACTACCTTGTGGACAAGAGCGTCTGGATCGTCGGCGGCGACGGCTGGGCTTACGACATCGGCTTCGGCGGACTCGACCACGTCATCGCTTCCGGCAGAAATGTGAACATCCTCGTGCTCGACACCGAAGTTTACTCCAACACCGGCGGCCAGCAGTCCAAGTCCACACCGCTCGGCGCGGTTGCCAAGTTCAGCATGTCCGGCAAGGCGCTGCCGAAGAAAGACCTCGGCCTCATCGCCACCACCTATGGCTCGGTTTACGTCGCCCGCATCGCGCTCGGTGCGAAGGACGGTCACGCCGTCACCGTCTTCCGGGAGGCCGAAAGCTATCCCGGCCCGTCGCTCATCATCGCCTACAGCCACTGCGTCGCCCACGGCTACAGCATGTCGCAGGGGCTCGAACAACAGAAACGCGCCGTCGGCTGTGGTTACTGGCCGCTGTTCCGCTTCGATCCACGCCGCGCCGAGAGGGGAGAGAACCCGATGAAACTCGACTCCGCCGCTCCCAAGAGTTCTCTCCGGGATTTCACCAGCAACGAGTCCCGCTTCCAGATGCTCGAACGCATCAACCCGGAACGCTCCGCGATGCTCCAGGAGATGGCCGCCGAATCCGTCAAGGAACGCTTCGCCCACTATCAGCAAATGGCCGCCGCCGTTACGCCATCCGAAACCCAAGACTAACCGCCATGAATCTCGCCACCACCTACCTCGGCCTGCCCCTGAAAAACCCGGTGATGCCCGGTGCCTCGCCGCTGGTCGACAAGCTCGACAACGCCCGTCACCTCGAAGACGCCGGAGCCGCCGCCATCGTGATGCACTCGCTGTTCGAAGAGCAGATCACCAACGACCAGATCGCCGAATTCGCCCACACCGAGAACCCCGCCGAATCCTTCGCCGAGGCGGTTTCCTATTTTCCGCGGCAGGAGGATTACGCGCTCGGGCCGGACCGCTATTTGAATCAGATTTCGCGCATCAAGCAGTCGGTAGAAATCCCTGTGATCGGTTCCCTCAACGGCGTGACCACAGGTGGCTGGATCGACTACGCCCACCTGATCGAGCAGGCCGGAGCGGACGCCCTCGAACTCAATGTCTATTACATCGCCACCGATCCCGACGAACCGGGAACCGCCGTGGAAAAACGCACGCTCGACATTTTGACCGCCGTCATTCAAACGGTTAGCATCCCGGTCGCTGTCAAGCTCTCACCCTTCTTCTCCTCGCCCGGGCACTTCGCCAAACAACTCGACGCGCTGGGAGCTGCCGGAGTCATTCTCTTCAACCGGTTCTATCAACCGGACATCGACATCGAGCAGCTCGAAGCCACCCACCGTCTCGATCTATCCAACTCCACCGAACTCCGGATGCGCCTGCGCTGGGCGGCCATCCTCCACGGACACCTCAAGGCCGACATCGCGGTCAGCGGCGGCGTGCACACGGTCGAGGACATCATCAAGGCCATCATGTGCGGGGCCAGCGTGGTGCAGGTCGTCTCGTGCCTGCTCAAATATGGCCCGTTCCACATCAACACCCTGATCAATGCCCTGGAGCTGTGGATGGAAGATCACGAATACGAATCGATCGACCAGATGCGCGGCAGCATGAGCTTGCGTCATTGCCCGGATCCATCCGTCTTCGAGCGCGCGAACTACCTGCGCGTGCTGCAGCTCTGGAAGGTCTGAACCCCGCCAAGCGCAGTCTGGAAACGTCCGCTCGAACTCAGGAAACCGACATGTGGCATTCGGGTTTATTGATCTCCGGGGATGAGCCAGATCTTCATCAAGCAGATGGATGGATTTCAGGGGAAGGGCGGCAGAGGACGATGAGATGGTTGTTGAAGGGAGTTCGGCCCCACAGGGAGGAAATTGATAGATTGCCGAATGGCGAGAGGATCTGGCGGAAATCGTCTGCCGTCGGATAGTGCGTGGGCGCGGCTTTCATCCAGAAAGTTGCCTTGGCGAGCCAGTCGCCGAGCACGGTGACCTTGAATCGCCAAGACGGATCGCGCAGGCCGGACCGGATGATGAGTTTTCCACCGGGAGCGACACGGGAGGCGGCGATTTTCAGAAGGGTTTCCTGCTCGTCGCGGGTGAAGAACTGCAGGATGTCGAGGATGCTGACGTTTCCGTGATGCTCGGGCAGGCCGGTGCGGGCATCATGGTGGGCGAAAGAGAGGTCCGGGATGCCCGAAGCACCGGCGGCCAGGCGGGCGGAATCGATCTTGCGGATGTCATAATCGAGCCCGTGAATCGGAACGGTGACGCCTTCGGATCTGAGGTAAAACGCCGAGAGTCCGAGGCCGCAGCCAAGATCGAGCAAGGGCAGTCCGGAGTCACGGAGGCTTTCCGTTAGGGCTGAATAGAGCGGGTCGGTCCGCAGTTTGGCGGCGACGTAGTTCCGGTCCCAGTGTCCGGGAAACAGGCCGGCGATTTTCCGGATGGCTGCGTCGTTCATGGGGAAGGACGGGCGAGGTGGTTGAGGGGATTCCGCCCGCGGGCGATGAGCGAGGGCACTCGGGCGAAAAATCCCAGAAGCAGCCGGAAATGCATCCAGGTGAGCAGGAGATTGTCCCTGAGGTAGCGGAATTGGGAGACACCGCCGTCGGCGATGCTGGGATAGCAGACGGGAGTGGGCAGGTTGATGAAGGGCACGCCGCGCCAGGCGAGGCGGACGGCGACCTCGGGGTCGAAGTCGAATCGCCGGGCGAAACGGGTCGATTCCATGACTTCCAGAAGCGCCTCGGCCGGATAGAGACGCATGCCGAAAAGTGAATCGCCGATGCCCCAGCCCAAGGTTTCCAGATTGGCCCAGAAATTGGAAATTTTCCGCCCCTCGACCCGCAGCGTGGGAGCCGAAGCGTCGAAGACGGGACGGCCGAATACCGCAGCTTCCGGGTGCGCGGCGGAGAGTTCGAAAAACCGGTTCACCACATCCGCCGGGTGCTGGCCGTCCGCATCCATGGTCAGCACGTGGGTGAATCCGGCGGTGATCGCCTCACGCAGCCCGTGGAGCACCGCCGCGCCTTTGCCGGAATTCACTGGAAGCCGGATGATGCGGAAATCCGGACGGCCGGCGTTTTCAAACCGGGTGATCGATTCGACCGATCGATCGGTGGAGCCGTCGATGATCACCCAGACCGGGGCCTTGAGTGCCAGCACTTCGGTCACCGTCCGTTCGAGAATCGGGCCGGTATTGTAGCTGGGAATCAGGATCAGCGGTCGCGCATCGGCCATGAGGGTGAACTTTATGATGGCGGATGGGGCAGGGGCAAGCGGTGTGACGAAAGTTTGGCTTTTGGTTTTCGAAGAACAGGCAGGAATGCCTGTGTCACCTTATTTTGACTGTTCGAGCATGCGGAGCAGGGGGGCCTCGGCGCGCTTGCGGAGGGATTCTTCCATCTCCACGCGCGGCTGGAGGGTGTCCAGGCAGTCGCGGAGTTTTTGAAGGGTGTTCATTTTCATGTAACGGCAGTCCGCGCAGGCGCAGCGGTCGGTGGGGCCGGGGAT
>JBGSTM010000058.1:0-1781 GCA_041736495.1 Akkermansiaceae bacterium | reverse complement strand
GCTCACCACCAGGGGATTCCCCGTCGATGTCCTGCAAGGCGACCTCACCCAGAAGGAGCGCGACACCGTGATGCGGTCCTTCAAGAAAGAGCGCACCCAGTTCCTCATCGCCACCGACGTCGCCGCCCGCGGGATCGACGTGGAGGGCCTCTCCTTCGTCATCCACCACCAGCTCCCCGAGCAGATCGAATACTTCACCCACCGCAGCGGCCGCACCGCGCGGGCTGGAAAAAAAGGGGTTTCACTTGCCCTCATCGAGCCGCGCGAACGACCGAAAATCACCAAGCTGGAAAACGATTTCGACCTCTCGTTCAGCGAGGTGCATTGATACGGATCGAGTGGAGCAGATGCTTTTTGAAGAATTTCGCAAGCTCATGCATCCGCATCCCAGCGGACGGCGTAACTTGGAACGTCATTCACCCGCAGGTGAAAATAGAAATGCCACGAAACCTCCGCACCGCCGGCTTGATGCCAGAGATTCCGCCTGAGCCGTGAGAAACTTCTAGATGCGATTCGCACCAGCCTTAGTCTGACCACATGGAAAATCAGGTGAGTCCAGAAGAGCTTCTCGCCCGAATCGCGGTGGGTTGCAAAGACGCGTTTTCCAAACTCTATGATGATTTCTCCGCAGCACTCTTCGGTATCACCCTCGGCATCCTGAAAAACCACGCTGAAGCGGAAGAAACCCTGCAGGACCTGTTTGTCTCTATCTGGGAGAAGGCCTCGCGCTACGATTCCCAGCATGGCAAAGCCACCACCTGGCTCATCACCATGGCACGCAACCGCGCCATCGACCGTCTCCGCTCGCGCCAGCGCCGCGAAAAACTCCACGCCTCCGCCCATCATGAAACTTTCCTCGATCCACCGACCCAGGACTCGCCGGACAGCCCACTCATCGCCGCCGAGCGGGCCCTCCGCGTTCGCGAGGCACTTACCTCCCTGCCTGAGGAAATGCGCATCGCCCTCGAGCTCGCCTTTTTCCACAGCTTGACCCAAACCGAAATCGCAGCGACTCTCAACGTACCGCTTGGCACCATAAAAGCCCGCATCCGAAGAGCGATGGAGCGCGTTCGTTTAGTGCTTACAAACCAACCAGGTTCCCAAGAGCCCGACGAATTCCTGATATGATTCCCGATTCCAACACGCCGCGTGACCACGCCGCAGAACTCGCCGCCCTCCACGCGGCCGGAGTTCTGGACGGTGAGGATGCCGCCGCCATGGCGCATTGCGACGACTGCCCGTTTGGCAGGGCCGCCTTAACCGCGCTTGGATTTGAAAACACCGCCGCCGCCATTGCTTCCACGGTCTTTCCACCGGTGGCGCCTTCCGCCGGCCTGAAGGATAGGATCATGGCCCGGATCTCCCCGGTCGTGCCCGAGTCGGAAAAATCGGTCACCCAATTCATCTTTGAGGACGAAGGCGAGTGGCAAACTCTGCCCGGCGGCAAGATCCGGCTCAAGACGCTCTCCGATCTCCCGGAATCCGGACACGCCATGATTCTCCTGGAGGCTGCGCCAGGCGGCGTCTTTGTGCCGCACTTCCACGAAGGTGCTGAAGAAATCTTCCTCATCAGCGGGGATCTCACCACCAATGGCCGCGTGCTTGGCCCTGGCGATTATCTCCGCCACGCGGCAGGCACCCATCACCCGAAGGCCATCAGCGAACATGGCTGTCGCGCCATCCTCGTCACCGCGCGGGAAAATCACCCTCGCAAAGCCATCGGGACCTACAGTGAATTGCGAAATCTCGTGAAGGGCGTACTCGGCAGTTAACTAGCCTTC
>JBGSTM010000043.1:0-13471 GCA_041736495.1 Akkermansiaceae bacterium | reverse complement strand
GCACGAGGCGGCGCGGGCACCGGGACCGGTGGCGCGGGTGACCCACGCGGCACTGCTGCGGTATTACCTGCCCCGCGCCGATTTGCGGGATGTGGTGCAAGAGGCGGGCCAAATGGAGGTGCCGCGGATCGAGAAAAACATCCGGGCGATTCTCGGAGCCGCTTTATTGGCACCACTGGTCGGGATGCTCGGAACGCTGGTGGGGATGCTGGAAACATTTCAAAAAGTCAGCGAACAAGGCGGCTTCACCGGCCCGGCGGAGCTGTCCGCAGGCGTGTTCACCGCGCTAATCACCTCGGTGATGGGGCTGACGGTGGCGATCCCGCTTTACTTGTTTTACCTCTATTTCCTGGGCCGGGCGAAGCGCCTCGTGCACCGCTTGGAGCGTGCGGGGATTGAAATGGTCAACCTGATTTCAGATGCAAGGGAAGAGGAGGAATTCGCGCCCTTCCGCGGCGAGGTGACGGCGGGCAAGAAGGCGGCGAAGGCGAAAACCGGGCCGGCGAAATGAAGTTGGAAATGACATTGCCGGAGCGTCCGGGGTTTCTGCACGCCATCCCGCTGCTGAATATTTTCGCCCTGGTGCAGTTGTTTTTCCTGCTCGGGCCGTCACTCGTCTGGCAATCGGGCGTGGCGGTGGACTTGCCGCCCTCGCGATTTCAAATGGAGCGCTACGAAACTCCGCTGGTGGTGACGTTGGGACCTGGCGAACCGACACCGCGGATTCATTTCGCGCGGGATTCGGTGACGCTGGAGGAGCTTTCCGGGCGCCTGGACAAGTTGCGTGAAAGCGGCGCTCAGGCGAAGGCGATCGTGCTGCTCCAGACCGACACCGGCACGCCGGTCGGAATCGAGCGGGAAGTCACGGAAATGGTTCTCTCCAAGGGATTCCGGCTGGCATTGGTGGGTAAAAATGCGCCGACATCGTCGATTCCGGGCCCGAAACCCTCGAGCAACTGATGGCACAAGGCATGGTCAAGCCACGCAAATCGGCGGACAGCCATCAATGGGTGTTCCGCTGGCGACCGCTCAGGCAGCCGCTTTTTCCAAAAATAGTCGCGCTGGTGATCGTCGGCGGAGGCTTCGCCTTATTGATCACCTCGGTCCGGGTGCGGGTGGCAGAACTGGAGAAATCGACACCGCAGAAGGCATCGGTGATCTTCCTGCGTGACGACGCGCAGGGTCGGGCTCTGAGCCTCAGAGCTCAGGAAGGCGGGCCGTTTCCTTCCCGGTTCGACCTGTCGCAATGGGGCGGTGTGGCGATGTTGGAAAACTCTGCGATGGACGCGATCCGATTCCAACCGCCGGCCTACGAGCCAAAGATGGAAGAGCTTCCGGCAACCAACCGGGTGGAACCTCTGGAGTTTGCGGCGAAGGGGCAGCGCTTTTTTCCCGAGCATCCGCAGACCCCGGATGAAATCCCGGACACCACCGGCCTCAAACCGACGCCGGTGCTTTACCCGCTTTCCGGTGAAACCCTTCCCGAAGACCTCCCACCATTCGAAGCAGAGGTGGATGCCGCGATGTCCTCGGCGTC
This sequence comes from Akkermansiaceae bacterium, assembly GCA_041736495.1. Classification (GTDB taxonomy): domain Bacteria; phylum Verrucomicrobiota; class Verrucomicrobiia; order Verrucomicrobiales; family Akkermansiaceae; genus Luteolibacter. Next base: position 11,934 of record JBGSTM010000043.1, on the reverse strand, counting down.
CTGGAGGTTCCTCCTGCGCGTGAACTCCGACGGCGGCGTGGCAGAGTGCGTTTCGCTGGAAAACGGAGATGAGCCCGGTGCGCTGGAGCTGCAAAAATGGCTGCGGCAGGTCCAATTCAAGCCGGAGCCCGGCAAAGCGTTCCGCTGGATCGCCGTGGGCATCGGATTCACCAACCAACCTGTTGCCGATGGAACTGACGCTCGCTGAATTCGTGCTCTATGTGCTGCTCGGCTCGTTCGCACTGGTGCCGCTGCTGGCCGTTTTTTCGAGAATCCTGCATGCCAGGGTCGAATCCCGGGCCCTCGCAAACCGCGTCGTTTGCCGACTCTGCCTGCACGCCTTTGAAGACACCAGCCACGTCAACGCCGTGGATTGCCCGATCTGTGGGGCGGCGAATGAAAAAGGCCGCAGCCGCCGGCTCGGCTAGGCTTCTTGATTTTTCGTGCCTTGTCGTGGATTTCCTGCTTTCCCTCGCCGCGACCCCGCCGACTTTCCCTTGCCCATGTCCACCGAGCTGACCCGTAATTTCTCCATCATCGCCCACATCGACCACGGGAAAACCACGCTTTCCGACCGCCTCATGGGTGCCACCAACACCGTGGCGCTGCGGGATGAAAAGGCCCAGCTCCTCGACGCCATGGATCTGGAACGGGAAAAAGGCATCACCATCAAATCCCACCCGGTCGCCATGGAATACAAGGCGAAGGACGGAAAAACCTACAAACTCAACCTGCTCGACACCCCCGGCCACGTCGATTTCTCCTATGAAGTCGCCCGCTCGCTGGCCGCATGCGAAGGTGCAATCCTGATGGTCGACGCCGCCCAAGGCGTGGAAGCTCAGACCGTGGCCAATCTCCACCTCGCCCACGCGCAGAACCTCGTCATCATCCCGGTCCTCAACAAAATCGACCTCCCCGCTGCCGATGTCGAGAAGTGCCGCAAGCAGCTTGAGGACATCCTTGCCATCCCCGGTGAGGACGCCATCCCCGCGTCCGCCAAGGCCGGCATCGGCATCATCGAGATCCTCGAAGCCGTCGTGGCCCGCATCCCCGCGCCGGTGGAAAACCCCGACAAGCTGCTCCGTTGCTCGGTTTTCGACTCCATCTACGACACCTACCGCGGCGTGGTTTCCTACGTCCGCGTTTTCTCCGGCACCGTGAAAAAGGGCCAGCGCGTGAAGCTCATGCACACGAACAAGACCTACGAGGTCAAGGAAGTGGGCGTCTTCACCCCCAAGATGAGCGCCCGCGAGAAACTCGTCGCAGGCGACGTCGGCTACGTCATCGCCAACATGAAATCCGCCGACGAGGCGAAGATCGGCGACACCATCACCGACAACACCCACCCGTGCCCCGAGCCGCTTCCCGGCTACAAGGAAATCCAGCCGATGGTGTTCTCCGGCATCTATCCGGTCGAGTCCTCCGACTACGAGGCGCTCAAAACCGCGATGGGCAAGCTTCAGATCAACGACGCCGCCTTCACCTTTTCCTCGGAGAGCTCGACCGCCCTCGGCTTCGGTTTCCGCTGCGGATTCCTCGGCCTGCTCCACATGGAAATCATCCAGGAGCGCCTGCGCCGCGAGTTCAACATGGACGTGATCTCCACCTATCCGTCTGTTATCTATCACGTGCAGCTCACTGACGGCACCGAGGTCATCGTCGACAATCCGACTTTTTTCCCCGAGCCGCAGACCATCCAGGAAATCCGCGAGCCGATCGTGAACGTCTACATCATGGTGCCCGGCGAATACATCGGCGACATGATGCAGCTCGTGCTCGAAAAACGCGGCGATGTCACCAATACGGAAACCATCGACGACATGCGCGTCATGCTTTCCTGCGTGCTTCCGCTCTCGGAAATCCTCGTCGATTTCAACGACAAGCTCAAATCCATGACCCGCGGATACGGCTCCATGGACTACGAACACGCCGGCTACCGCCCAGCCAAAATGGTCAAGATGGACATGCTCATCGCCGGTGATCCGGTCGAGGCGTTCTCCACCATCGTCCACCGCGACAAGGCGGAATCCTACGGCCGCGTGCTCGCCGGCAAGCTCAAGGAAGTCATTCCATCGCACCTCTTCGTCGTCGCCATCCAGGCCGCCGTCGGCGGCAAGATCGTCGCCCGCGAATCCATATCCGCCATGCGCAAGAACGTCACCGCCAAGTGCTACGGCGGCGACATCACGCGGAAACGCAAGCTGTTGGAAAAGCAGAAGGAGGGTAAGAAAAAAATGAAGATGTTCGGCAAGGTGAACATCCCGCAGGACGCCTTCATCAAGGTGCTGAAGAGCGGGGATTGAGCGTCCGGAGTCACCGAAAACTGCCGGGTTGTCATCGGTTCATGAAAGCCCTAGGATGCTTTCATGATTCTGACGCTACCTGACGACCCGGCTTTGGCGGACATGTCCGAATCCGATATTCGGCTCGATTTGGCGTGTGCGTTGTTTGCCGCCGGTCGTATTTCCCGTTCGGTCGCCTCACGGATGGCTGGAATGGAGCGTTACGATTTCGATCTGGAACTCGTTCGCCGTCGAATTCCGAGTTACACGGAAGAAATGTTGGATGACGACATCGGCACTCTGGAGAAGATTTTCCCGAAGTGATCGTCGTAACGGACACATCGGTGGTTTTGAATCTCTGCTGTTTGGGATTGGAGAGGCTGTTGCTGGAGATATTCGGCGAAATAATGGCTCCGCCCTCAGTAGCAGGTGAATTTCGAAGGCTAGCCGGACTGGACAAGAGATTTCTCGGGCTGGTGTTCCCGCCGTTCATCCAGATCATCGCTCCCGCAAACGTTGCTCCGGGCTTGAGCGAAAATCAAAAACTGCACGCGGGTGAGATCGACGCCCTGTCACTGGCTGCCGCTCAAATGGCAGATGCCGTTCTCATGGATGAAACCGCGGGGCGCGCCGCCGCTGCCGGTTTGGGCCTTCAATGTATTGGAATTCTCGGTATTCTCATTCAGGCGAAAAACAACGGTTTGATCTTGGCTGTCGGACCCGAGTTGAACGAACTGGAGTCAAAGGCCGGCTTTTGGATGGCCCCGTCGCTGCGCCGACGGATTCTGGACTTGGTCAACGAGCAGAATGAGTTTGAGAATCCTCCCCACCCGTTTTGATCCGATTTCCCCGAAAAGCTTCCAAAACGATTACGAAACTTTCAAAACGATTACGAATCGCCCTTTCCTGAAAATTTCGATTACCAAAACGCAAAACTTATGCATTTAAGGGTCGCCAGATTTCGGATTCGTGGAAAAACCTTGGCCCTGAAACATCATCTCATGCAAAGCGGCGATTTCCGTGTCCGGCAAATGTCGGTTATGCTCGCCCTCAAACGGTGACCTATTCAAATTAGACCAGTGAATTGCGGAACCATTGATCTACCTGACGAAATCGTTTCGGCGCTTGAGCGGGGGCAGCTGGTAATCTTTGCGGGAGCCGGTGTGTCAATGGGCCAACCTGCTGCGCAACCTGATTTCGACGGCCTTGCCAAAGAGATATCAGGTGATTCGAAGCAAAACATTGTCAAACCTATCGACGAGTTTCTGGGGGACCTCGTCGAATCCGGTGTAAAAGTGCACCAACTCTGCCGCGAAATCATCTGTGGGCGGGGTCGTGATCCCAATGAGATTCACAGGGACATCCTGCGCTTGTTTCGAGCGGACACAAGAGTCCGGATCGTTACAACAAATTTCGATTCCCATTTCAGTTGTGCGGCGGAGAAACTGGGTTGGTCTGCCCCAGTTTACGAAGCGCCGGCACTCCCCCTTGGCCGAGACTTCTCAGGAATAGTGCACCTTCATGGCTCGATACTCGGACAACCAACCAACCTCGTACTAACCGATGCAGATTTTGGATGTGCTTATCTCACTGACGCCTGGGCAAGCACGTTTCTCAGATCGCTTTTCGCTGAATTCACAATCTTGTTTATTGGCTACAGCCATCGGGATCCCCCGATTCGGTATCTTGCCCGAGGCTTAACCGGCCGCAAAGGCCCGCGGCGCTTTGCTTTGACGGATGAAGAAGACTTGAGTCGCTGGCGTTCGCTGGGAATAACGCCTGTTTTGTATCCAAAACGTGAAATGCCGGACGTACATTGTGCATTAAATGAAGGGATACGCCGTTGGGCCGAAATCACCCTTTTGCAGCCCCTTGATATCGAGGCTTGGCTTCGAAAAATTCTGACTGGACCGGCTGACATTGCGCCAAACCCCAGTGAGAGCGATTTTTTGCGGCAGTGCCTGCAGAGGGATGATCGCGCCCAGCACTTCGTCCGCCACGCTCAGCACTGGCGCTGGGTTGAATGGCTTTACGAGCAGAAGCTGTTTGCGGGATTGCTAGAGACCGAGTTCATACAGGCGAGCCCCAACGAAGAACCGGAAGAAAACGGCCAGCGGGCGCGCTTGCGGGTGGCATCATGGCTAGGAGAACAACTCGCCAATGAAATGGAAGGTCGGGGATTGTGGTTTGTCCGTCAAGCTGGAGGCCAGATTGGACCGGTAGTCGCTTCTGGCCTCGCCTTTCAACTAACAAAAGACCAGAGTCTGGAACTTTCGGGGCCACAGCCAGCTGCTTGGATTGCCCTCATTTGCCAGAGTCCAGGTCCTCCTCGCCGCAGTGAAATGCTCGGTCGACTCTTCGAAAAACTGGCACAACAATCCGTCTGGCCTACTGCCCTAGAAGTTTTAGGTCACCTATGCAAACCTGCGCCGACTATTGAGGAAACCTGGGCATGGATTGATTCCGAACCCAGCGGATCCAAAGGCCATGTCGCCTTGCGTCTGACTGGTGGATCGATCTACCTCCGCCGCACGTGGGAGCGTTACTTCAAACCCGCCTTGCCAATCCTCGGCAACGAGCTCCAAACCCTCTTTGAAGCCACAGTGCAGTCAGCACACAGGATGGCACGATCCCTCGGTGAGGCCAATGACCAAACCGACCCGTTGCTGTCCACTCGGTCCCGCATCCAATCCGGATCGCTATATTCCTCCGAATACGACCTAGGCCTTGTTCTCACGTTTTTCTGCGAGGTGGTGAGTCACCAAGCCCAGGCGCAACAGTTGCCCGTCGAAAAAATGGTCCAGTGGCTTACCGGCTCCAATCCGGTCCTCTATCGAATCGGGCTTTACGCGCTCAATGAATCCACCGTCCTAGAATCAAAGCAAAAGCTGGATTGGTTGATCCGACTGATTTACCGGCCCGTTAGCGGCGCGCGGCACGAGGCATACGCCTTGGCGAAGACACTCTATCCGCAGCTCACCGAATCGGAAAAAGCAGCGCTGTGGCAGGCGATCGAGACCGGACCGCCATCGAATTGGATTGAACACTTGGAGCCGGAGCGGCGCGCGAAGGTCTGGCAATCCGAGATCGACCGCTTAGTGCTCTTTCTATACACGGCGTTTCCAATCGATCTTTTGGCCCAAGGGCCTTATGCCCGGCTGGAAGAGCGGGCACCCGGATTCGTCAAAGCAAAACACCATGGATTGGATCAGGATTTCTGGATTGGCGGTGTGCGTGACGCCGCTCAAAGTCCCATGTCTGTGGAAGAAATGTTGATGAGCGGCCCGGAAGAACAATTGGACTACTTTCTTACATTCAAGACCGAAGACCCATTGGAAGAAACGCGCGAGGGATTGGTAAGCAATGTAGCTAGTTCAGCCGGACAGAACCCCACTTGGGGCATTCAACTTCTACGCGCACTCGGCGCTCGCGATGCTTGGAACAGCGATATTTGGAATTCCGTCTTCTGGAAATTGTCCTTCGTAAAATTGCCACCCGAGGACCAACATTGGCTACTCAACCACGCTACGAAGAAGCTCAGTCACAACGATGCCGTCTTGGACGGACTAACGCATTTTCTGTTCAACAGCGGCCTCTTCGCCATGGAGACCCCCGTAGATCCTGACGTGCTGGATGATCTTGTTTGTGTTTCGCTCAGCCTGTGGGCCAAAGCCCGCTTCGTCCCGCCCAATGAACACGACAACCTCGCGCAGACGGACTGGGTCAGCCGAGCGATCAACAGGCCTGCCGGCCGCATTGTCGAGTTTTGGCTGCAATTCACGGACAACGAAAGAGACGGCAATACGGCACCGATCTCCGGATGGCCGGCCCGTCTCGCGTCCGCCTTTGATGAACTGGCTACAGCTCAAACGCCCGCCGACTGGCAGGGCCTCGCCATTATCGGTCGGCACCTCCCCTTTGTCCGTTGTATCGCCCCAGATTGGGTCCGCACGAAAATCTATCCCTTGTTGGATTTCTCTACCAACAGCGACCACGCCTGGCCGCTCTGGCGTTCGTTCGTATCTCACAGCCGCTTCAATCGGGATCTCCTTCTAGAGCTGCCGACCTACTATCCCGCCGCAGCACGCTTCTTCGCTAGCGCCCCCGACGATGTTCCGCGAAACTTTCTGGCGAGCGTTGGCCTGATCATCTATCCCGGTCTATTGGAAAACGTTGCTGAGTGGCTGCGGTCGGTCCTGCTGCCGTTTGATGAAAGGCAACGCGCAGGATTTGCCTCGAGTTTGGCTCAAGCGCTGCAGGACCTCCCGGCCCCCGAAATGGCCGCATTCTGGCACCGGTGGATGCATATCTATTGGCGCGAACGTTTGAACGGCCGTCCATTCGTATTAACTGCTGCGGAGGCGCAGGCCATGCTGGGGTGGGCTTGGCTGCTCCCGCCGCACGAATTTTCGGAAGCTGTTCCCCTTGTTCTTAGCGGGCCCGAGTTCGAATCGGACGGTTGGACACCAATGATGCACATTCTCGAATCGCCACTCCCCGCTGCTCAGCCGTCGCTTCTCTTGGACCTGTGGACCTACATCGTGGAGCATTCGAAGGACTTCTATGTGGACGAAAAGAATTACAAAAAATTGCTCGGCCTGCTGCCGAGAGATCGACTACTCCTTGAAAAATGGGAATGTGTTTGCCAAGCCCTCAGCCGCCATGGTGCCCCTTATGCCGAGTCGCTCCTTGCAGAAGGGAAGAGCCATTTCACTTATTAGGCCGAATTGTTCGGGTTCTTGAATTCCAAATTCGTGAACTGTATAACCGGCGGGGAAGTTGCGGTCCTGCGGGAGAGCTTCAGTTTCATTGGCTCCTCGTGACACAACGTCCGGCGTTTATTCAGCATATGGCCGCACATGAGCTCTGCCATTTGCTCGAACCGTCACATTCAAAAGCCTTTATTAGGCTCATTCAAAAATTCACCCGCCACGAGTGTGAACATCCCGCAGGACGCCTTCATCAAGGTACTGAAGAGCGGGGACTGACCGGAATGGCGCTAACTTAAGGATCGTTTGGGATAATTTCATCTGCGGTTTTCTTATAGCGGGAGCGGTGGCTGATCTCGATCATTTGATGCCGGGGAATATTCAGTAGCTGATGCGGCTTTGGTCTTCGTTTCACCGCTCTGGGTTCTCGTCGAAATGGTCTGCTAGGAACCTGGTCTTCGGCCACCAGTTCGGTCAGGTCCGTCACCAGCTGCTTGCGGAGCTTGGCCGAGGGCGCGTTGAGTATAAGAGGCAGCCAGTGGTTGAGTCTGTCGATGGTGCCCTTGAAACTTGCCGATTCCGCTCCGGCCGACTTGCCGTGGTTCATCAGGGCGCGCAAGAGATTGTAGGCGATGATATGGGCAAGGAGTTCGCGCCGGATCATCGCCGGACTGAGCGTTTTGAGAACCGCCATTCCAAGCGTGGTTTTCAAATCGTCGATGAACAACTCCACATTCCAGCGCTTCTGATAGAGAGCCCCGATGCTTGGAGCGGTCATTTTTTCCGGATCAAGCACTGTGCACGCGATCTGAATTTCCGTGGTCCTGAAACCTGCGCCGGGATCAATCGTGACTGTCACCACGCGCACCGCGATGCTGTCCGGCATGGCCGCGTAAGCTTGCGGTGAAATCCACATCGGCCTAATGTTAGGCTTCCTCCAGCGTTCCAACCGATCACCCTTGCCAAGTTTCGCAGCGCGTGGATCAGGCTTGCGGATGCCGTTGTTGCGCATGACGACATTCACGCCCTTTTTACCGAAGAGATAGAGGGTAAACCAGCAGCAAAAGCCGCCGTCCGCCACGATGGTGTCACCGGTCCTGACATGTTTCCAGAGCTTGCGGCAGAGGTTGCGCTCGCTGCTGCGAAATGGTGCGGTCGCTGCGCCGACCCATACTCCGGTCGCCAGATCGAACAAGCCGACGAGCCGCATGATGGGGAACCCGCAACCCTCTTTCTGCGAGCGGGATTGAGGCCAGGCGGCCTGATTGGCTGGCGTGTCGGGCATGCTCAGAGTGGTGCCGTCCACCACGAAAGTGCGTGGGCTGCGGCGAGGACACATCGCCGCAACGAGATGCCGGTGAATCTCAATGAGCAAGCGGATCGGAATGCGGACCCGCGCCTTGCAATACGCCGCAGTGCTTGGCGAGCAGATCGCCTCGCCATGCCGGCTGAGAAGCGCCTGCACGGAAGCCACACCATACCGGCATGAGCCGTTGGCGAGCACCTGACAAAGAAACGTCCAGAACACCACAGGCAGCGGAAACGAACGATTCCTGAAGCCTGGGACCTTTTCCAACAATCCAACGGCAAGCAAATCCCCAAAGAGATCCTTGGCCTGACGAAGACAAATCGAACTGAGAACAACCGCTTTGCGGCGCATTGCAACACCGGGCCGGGCAGGCCTCCTGCCGTAAAGTTTTCGGTGCCAGCCTGAAAACATCGGTGTAATGGAAGTCATTGATGATCAATAAGCAATGCTCACGCCAACTCGCACGAAATCTAACGTTATTTTAGCCCAAACGATCCTTAAGTTAGCGCCATTCGGGACTGACCGTGGCGGCGATTTCCAATCGCCAAGCCCAAGAAAGCCTCAGACTTGCTCACCCATTGAAGACCGCGCAGAGGTCGCCACGGTGGTCATGCTGCCGGCCGAAGACCGCGGGATTCCACGGAGCTTGCGATTCAGGATCTCGTCGCGGATGACCGTGCGTCCGTGCGCTTCAGCGCGGGCGAAGATGGTTTTGTAGACCTCGCAGTAAGGATCCTTGGCCAGCATGGTACCGAGCGCGCTGTAGGTGCGGACGGGGCAGCCGCCGTGGCAGATGGATAGATAGCGGCATTCGAGACAGTCCTCGTGTTCGACGAGGTGCTTCGGCCTTTCCACGAATTCCTGACGTGCCGGGCTGGTGCGCAGCATGGTCGTTAGATCGGGATCCTTGAAGACATTGCCGAAAAACGACTCCGGATAGCTGGTGACCCAGCAGTCGCATTGGGCGACGGTGCCTTTGGAATCGATCGATACAAACTGATTGGAACAATTTTCCTTCCAGATGCAGGGCAGGCGGGCGGGCGCACCGGTGAAGTGATGGATGAGGGAATCGAAGGGCCCGAGCGAGACTCCCTTGTCGTGCCCGCGCTCCATCCAGATATCAAACAGCTCGCCGAGAAATTCTGACAGGGCGGTTCGATCCAGATCGAACTCCGCCGCGACTGCTTGAGCCGGGCCGCCAGGGAAAGGCGTGTTGACCTGGAAGCTCGTTAGACCAAGTTCCTCGGTGAAATAGCGGTAAAACGCGTCCGCACCGGCGTCCAAGCTGCCTTGGTGCAACACGGCGATGACGCCGATTTCCAAACCGGCGGCCTGGGCCTGCTTGAGGCGGGCCGTCCACACCGCGCTGTAGTTCTCGGCGCCACCGGCGAAGGTCTTGCGGTGGAGGTTCGGAAAATCCATCGAGGTTCCTAACGAGCCGCCGAACAGATCCCGCAGCACGTCGTTCCACGCCGGCGAGTAACTGATGAGATTGGTCTGGAGATAATGGATGAATTTCCGCCCGCGTGCTTCCGCCGCGTCATTCATGAGCTTGCCGGCATCCACGAACCACTGCGGACCCATGATCATCGCCTCGCCGCCCTGCCAGTAGATCTCACATTCGTCGATGCCTTCGTGATCGAGATGATCCAGCAGTTGCCTGGTGAGCAGCGGAACCAACAACAACGAAAGCCGGTGGGGTTCCTTGTGCTCGAAACAATAACTGCAAGCCACGTTGCACTCGGCGGTGGGAAGCAGGATGACGCTGAAGACCCGGTCGCTCATGCGGAAACGAGGGAATCCCCGGTAGTTAGATCGTGCTTGATTTCATCCGCGGCGGATTCCAAGGCGAAGAACAACTGCTTCACTCCCGCGCAGTCGTAGGTGGGATCCGGATGTTTGAAATAGCCCGCACATACCGATTGCCAGCGGCAGGTGGCGCACTCGCCGCCGCTGGCGATGATGCGCGCGAGATGAGTCTCCACGGAGTCATCACCGGATGAATCAGGGTCCTGCTCCAGAAAGTCCCACAGGGTGCCGGTTTCCGATTCGAAGAATACCGCGAGCAGCGAGTGGAAGAACTCGACCGGCACTTCGACCATCGGATCCCGCAGATAGAATTCCGCCGCGGCGTGAAGCTCGGCGAGAAGTGCGGCGTCGGGCTGGCCTGGAAGCAATCTCGCGGGGAGGCTCAGGGAAACCGCCAGGCGCAGCGCCTTCATGAATCCGGGGCGGGCCGGGATGGTGACGCGCACCGGCCGGCTGTTGCGGACATCCACCAGCCGATAGAGAGATGAAAACTCGGAGGCCGGATCCTCGAGGATCACATCGATCGGGATCGGCTGCGTGCCTTGCGCCGCGAGCGCCCATCCTTGCGGATCCGTGATCAGGCCTTCCACTTGCAGCAGGATCGCACCGGGTTCCGGGTGTAGGAGCCAACGTGAGAATTCCTTACGAGTCCGCACGACCACCACGTAGGATTCGTCGTCGGTGGATTCCGCCGACTCTGACGTAAGATAACGAACGGGAGCACGCTGAATTTCCCCGGCGGCAGACTCTGGCAGGCTTTCGCTCACCTCCGGTTGATCCATGAGCCACCTCCGCCGCCACGACGGTTGATCCAACCTCCACCGCCACGGTTGATCCAACCTCCACCGCTGCGATTCACCCATCCGCCGCGGTTGATCCAACCTCCACCGCTGCGGTTCACCCATCCACCGCGCCGGTTGATCCAACCTCCGCCACGGTTGATCCAACTCGCAGCATGCGTTTCAGGAGCGGTGCCGACGAAGGATCCGGCCACCGCGGCCATGATCGCTGCGCCGGACCACTTGCCGATGCTTTTCAGGAATACACGCCGTTCCTGAATTCCATCGGATGGAGGAACCGGTTCATTGGGGATTGGGTCGTTCATCGGGATAATGAATGTTAGGTCGGAGGGTCACTTGGTCTCCGGGGCCCCTGCGGCCAGGGTGGAGAAATGCATCCCGGCGATCAGCCATTTGCCATCGGCCTTGGCGACCGTGATCGAGACATTGAGCGGAAACGCGAATTCCTTGCCGTCTTTTTTTGCCTTCACCTCACCGGAAGTCATGAGCCAGCCCATCTCCGCGGACAGGCCGCCGAAACGGACGTCATAGGTGAAGTCCTGCTGCCCTTTGTCGAAATCGGCGAAGAAGTGGGTGTAAGCGTCCTTGATTTCATCCGGACCCGACCAGATTTCTCCGGGGCCCGTTCCCATAATGACGGCCTTGGGAGCCATCACGGCGAGGATGCCGTCGATATTGTGGTTGGTGGTGGCATCGTCGTGCGCCTTGAGCACGGCTTTGATTTGTTCCAGGTCGGAGTCCCCTCCCTCGGGTTCCGCCGCACCGGCTTGGGCCGTGAGCGCGGAAATGGTGGCGATTCCAGTCAGCCCTTTGATGATCGAGGTTCTACGATTCATGCAACGACCATGAACTGCGGAATCATCGGGTCAATCCAATTCTACCTTCCTGTCGGCGACTGAGCAAAAGTGGATTTAATTGTCTGAGCAAAAGTGGACAGGTGCTCCTGATCTTTGAGGCGGCTTAAAGACGGTATTCTGCGAGGATGTCCGGCCATTGCGGGTCTTGGGGAGTAGGTGGGCGGGCAA